>QKEI01000141.1 GCA_003251795.1 Candidatus Muproteobacteria bacterium | reverse complement strand
GCAGTTGCGCCACGTGCCACAATGGCACCAGCGCCACCGGTAAGACCGCGACACACATTGTCACGACCTCAGCGTGTGATAGCTGTCACACCACCACGGCGTGGAAGCCAGCGACCATGGATCACTCCACGGTGGCCCCGGGCACCTGTGCCACGTGCCACAATGGTACGACCGCCACCGGTAAGACCGCGACACACATTGTAACAACGGCGTCGTGTGATGGTTGTCACAGCACCCGTGCGTGGAAACCGGCGACCTTTGATCATGGTACGGTCGCACCAGGTACGTGTGCGACGTGTCACAACGGCACCACGGCAACCGGTAAACCCAGTAATCATGTCGCGACCACCGCCTCGTGTGATAGCTGTCACAGCACCACCGCGTGGTTACCGGCGACCTTTGACCACAGTGCGGTGGCCCCGGGCACCTGTGCCACCTGTCATAACGGCACGACCGCGAGCGGCAAGCCCAGTGGTCATGTCGCGACCACCGCCTCGTGTGATAGCTGTCACACGACCACGGCGTGGAAGCCAGCGACCTTTGACCACAGTGCGGTTGCCCCGGGTACGTGTGCCACATGCCACAACGGCACCACAGCAACCGGCAAATCCGGCAGTCACTTCGTGACGACACGCTCGTGTGATGCCTGTCACAGCACCACCAGCTGGTCGCCTGTTCTCAATTACAGCCATACGTCACCGTTCTTCCCAAGCGGGCACCGCTCAAGCGTGACGTGTCTCAGTTGCCACACCACGAATAGTGAAGTCATCAGCTGGAAGTTTGCTGCTTATAAACCCGATTGTGCTGGCTGCCACGCCGATGACTACCGGCCGGGCGCGCACCAGAACGCCACTGTCAGTCAACTTAGAAACTGTGCTGGCGCTTGCCATAGACCGGCCGGCCATCACCGAACGAGCGACAGTAGCTGGGATTGAAATCGCATTCAGCGGGAAGCGGATATAAAACGAAACGGAGGGCGCGGCATTTGTGCACTGAAGAAAGGTTTGAGTTCAAAGTCCTGGCTACGTTGGGGAGTCGACTAATTAACAACAATTGGCTGACTTCGCTAAGAGCAGGGATACTACTGTGCCTGCTATTCCTCAATTCGGTCGCATCGGCACAGATCCTGGACACGATAGAGGTATCGCGAGAGGGCGATTCGGCAGTGATAGAGGCCAACTTTTCCCGCCCGGTGTTCTACGTGCGGCATTTCCCGCCACAGTCCGGCGAGACCCTGCAAATCTACCTGCAGGTCCCCGTCGTGCTAAGTGAACCGGGCCAAAGGGAAATCCCGGTACGCAAATCCGTCAAAGTGCCACCGGTCGATTCTCTGCCGCTACAGGACGTGACCTATGAAGGAACCGGTGTCGAAGGTCCGCGCCTAATCGTAAGGTTCACAAGACCCGTTCACTATTCCATTGAGAAAGGTCACAACGATCGTAGCATCAAGATTATCGTCCGCGTGGGCGCTGCGCCGACTGGATCGAAACCATCAAGCGTGGCCCGGAAAAATTATGCCGTGACCATCGTGCCTTCATTGACGACACCCCCCAATATGGTTGAGGTGAAACGCGAGCTAAAGAAACAGTTCCCCAATGGCGTCGTCTACCCGATGCGGGCTGTTGTTTTTGGTAAGACTGTCGACCTAGTGCGACTAGGTTTTTTTTTACGCGCAAGGAAGCAACCGCAGTGCAAGAAAAGCTCTCATCAGTTTATCCCCTGTCTTGGATAACCGAAGTAACAGAGGATGAACGGCAAGCCGCTCTCAAGGCGCAACCCGGGAAGGCGCGATCGGAACTGATTCCCGAAAAAGCGCCGCCCGGTCCCAGGGCTGGCGGGCCGGATCAGCAGGGTTTCTATGTCGTCAACCTGCTGTCGTCCCGAACTCCCGACATAAAACCGAAGCAACCGCTTCCAAACAGCCTGCGTAATTATCGCCTGTACACAACGACCTCTCGCGAAGGCGGGAAGGTATGGTACCGATTGCGCCTCGGCTTCTTTGCCAACGCACAAGAGGCCAAAGAGATACGCGAGCTGCTGAAGCAACGCTATCCAGACGCACGCATCGACCGTATATCACGTGCTGAAAAGGAAGCGTCTGCAAAAACAGCGATCGTGTTAGGGGGCCCCGAGCTTGTGCCGCAAGAACCTGCGGCCGAAAGCAAGATTCCCACAGACCCCAACGCTCAAGCCGGCGTTCTGTTGTCGGAAGGTCGGAAAGCCCTCACCAGCGGCGACAATTCAAAGGCGATCCGCTTGTTCACGCAAGTACTGAGTCTACCGAAGAACCCTTACACACAGGAGGCACAGGAGCTACTCGGGCTCGCGCGAGAACGAAACGGTCAAACCAATCTAGCCAAGGTCGAGTATAAACTGTATCTCAAACTCTATCCTACGGGCGAAGATTCCGATCGCGTGCGCCAACGGCTATTGAATCTAACCGGGGGTGAGGGAAAGGCGCCGGTCGCGCTAAAAGCACCCAAAGAAAAACAGAAAGGCCAGTTCCAGGTCTTCGGAACACTTGCACAGACCTACTTTCGCGGCAACAGTAAGGTCGAAATCGAAGACACGACGCCTAACCCTGTTCCCCAAGCGACGCTGTCCAATGTGGATCAAGACGCGCTGCTTACCACTCTCGACCTTACCGCCCGTTATCGTGGCAGTCGTTATGACAACAGGTTCGTATTCAGCGGCAGCGGCACCAACGACTTCCTCGACGACACAAACACCAGCGAGGTCAGCAACGCCTATTTTGAACTAAGGCGCAAGGCGCCCCACGAAATTGCCGCCAGATTGGGACGACAACCCGGTAATGCCTATGGCATCTCTGGCCGGTTTGACGGAGCGCTAATCGACTACAACCTGCTACCGAAGTGGCGCCTCAATTTTGTCGCCGGTGTGCCTGTCGACGATATCGCGCCTGAGTCGGACCGGTACTTTTATGGCATCAGCACTGATCTGGGGCCCTTTGGTCGAACCTGGACCGGGAATCTGTACTACATACAGAACCGAGTGGACGACGTAACGGACCGCGAAGCCGTTGGCGCGGAGATGCGCTATTTCAGCCCCAAAGGTTCGTTCTTCAGCCTGGTGGACTACGATATCTTATTCGACCAGCTCAATATCGCCTTCATCCAGGGAAACTGGCAGGTGGGTAAGGCGACATCGATCAACTTTCTTGCCGATTACAGGAAATTTCCACCGCTGCATCTCACCAACGCGATGCTGGGATCGACTGCCCAGTCCATCAATGAGTTGCTCGGCAGTTTCACGGAGGAGGAGCTACAACTATTGGCACTGGGCCTTACTGGGACGTCTAAGGTCGCCAGCATCGGCGCCACGGGACCGATCAATAAAAAGTTTCAATGGGATATAAACATCACGAACACCCAGTTATCCGGGACCGATGGGGGTAATGGCATCCCGCCGACGGAGGAGACCGGCAACATAACTTCTTACACGGCACAAGTAATTGGAAATAGTCTATTGCTCAAGAACGACGTAACGGTCACGGGCGTTGGTTACATCACTGCCAGGGATTTCGATGCGACGTCACTATCGTTTGTCACGAGACTGCCGTTCAAGCGCCGGTGGAGACTGGAACTGAGCGCAAAGGTATTTCGCCAGGACAACGTCACTGGCACGACCCTAACCAGGTTCCTTCCCGCTATCGAGCTCGATTATCGCTCCAAGAAAAACGTGACCTTTGAGCTCAACTTTGGCAGGGAGATAACTAACGTGGATGGCGCAACTACTGAGGAACAGACCGTGCGGGATTTCGTCAGTATCGGTTACCGATGGGACTTCTGATGCCACGGTCACTTTGACTCAATATGCAGTGGGGCAATCGCAAGCGCGGTTGAGCTCACGGTTTTAAGCGGGTGGGGCAGGAGCAAGGATGCGATGAACAGGCATGATGCCGTTCTGCCTCCCGTCAAGAAACGGGTATATTCACGCGCTATCAGCGTAATAGCGCTATGCTCGTTTTTGGCGCTTCCGTTCCTAGCCGCAGCAACAACC
>QKEI01000115.1 GCA_003251795.1 Candidatus Muproteobacteria bacterium | reverse complement strand
CCGCCCTTGGTAATGTTGTCATCGACTATGGTCGCGAGCTGGTTGAGCGGTTTGACGGATGCCAGGCTTTGTTCCGTGATATGCGCGATCCAGAAGCCGAAGGTATCCCCAGGATTAGACTTCTGACCGAACTTGTAGGCGGGCTGATGAATGCTCTCAAAGATAGCCTTTATCAGCTCCGGCGGTACGAGGTTATCGTAGACCTCGAACTGCATGTCAGTACCGCACGCTCGCGAACAGACTCATATCCAGAAGGCCGTACGTGTCATGATCTTAGAGGTAAAGCGCATTAGCTCTTGCAACGGTCGCGGAAGCGAGGCTGCGCCGGCCTCAATAGCCACTGTCGCGTGCCGTCCTTCATCCTCGCGCATCTGCTCGAGAATTACTCGGCTCTTCTGATCGTCTGTCGGTAGTCGCTGCAGATGCCCGTTGAGGTGTGCAACCACCTGTCTTTCGGTTTCCGCGACGAATCCGAGGCTCCATTTGTCGCCAATGGCACTGGCAAGCGCGCCAATCAGGAACGATCCCGTGTACCACATTGGATTGAGATAACTGGTATGGTCACCAAGTTCCCGCAACCGCGCCTCAGTCCAGGCAAGATGGTCGTTTTCCTCAGCCGCTGCTTGCTGCATCTTGTGACGTACCAATGATTGACGTGCCCCAACCGCTTGACCCCGGTAGAGTGCCTGAGCGCAGACCTCCCCGGCATGGTTGACACGCATCAGGCCCGCGGATAGGCGGCGTTCGTCGGACCTGAGCTGCGTATCTGGCTGGGAGTCAGCCGGATTTGCACGTTGCGGTCGCGGCGCTGGTCCCAGTACGGTGCGCAGGCCGTCATCTAGTGACGCCAGCAGCCCGTCGAATTTCGTGAGCGTACGGGTAGCCATAGGACCAATAAGATACAAGCAGCCACTAACAGGTAGCAAGCTAGCAGGTTGCTGAAAGTTGTCTTTCAGCAACTTCCCGTGGCAGATGTCAGCCGGTCGATCCCAGTTGTCGCGCAAGTAATACGATCGGATGCAACACCTCGATATTGAGCTGCTTTTCTCGAATGCCCTGCTCTAGGTGCAGGGCGCAGCCGACGTTCGAGGTCGCTAGCATGGATGGACGCATTCGCGTGAGTGCGTCCAGTTTTCTTGCACCCAGGGTATTGGCCATGGTCGGTTGCGTGAGAAAGTAGATACCGGCAGCGCCGCAACAAAAATCGTTTTCCGGCAGAGCGTACGGCCGCACGCCCGGTATGCGCTGGAGCAGTCTTAAGCCACTATCGGCGTGGCCTAGCACGTTCGTTAACGTGCATGGCGTATGCACGGCAACATCCACTTCAAGCGGAGCGAGCGTTGCAACACTCGGTGGCCACTGGCTCTGCAGCACGAAATGACTGGCATCTCTGATCTTGTCGGCAAATGAGCGGGCCGCCACATCTTCCGGCAAGCAAGTCGGGTACTCGGCCAGCATCGCGCCGCAGCCGCTTGCCGTGCTGATAATCGCATCTACTTGCTCAGCGTCGAATACCCGCACGTTTGTACGCATAAGAGCGCTTGCTTTTTGCGTCTCGCCGGCGTGCTGGTACAGAGCGCCACAACATACCTGTCGTTGTGGCACGTGTACGTCATAGCCGAGCACATTGAGCACCTGAATCGTTGCTATCAATGTTTGGCGATCGACGGAGCCGGCCACACAACCGGTGAACAACGCGACCCGACCCTGGTGCTTACCCCGCGCGGGGTAGAGAGGCTGCCATGCCGATTGCGGGGGGATGGAGGGTAGTAAACTGTCCCACCGCTGCAGGCGCAGAAGCCTAAGCACTTGGGCAGCACGAAGAAAACGCTGCAATCCCGAAACCTGATAGGCGCGTAGCAGTCTCGCCAGCCACCGCAGAGCTACAGGTCGCTGGAGCACGGCATCGATACTTAGCCGACGTAACAGGTGCCAAGTTGATGGGCGTTGACGCTGCGTTCGTGCGAAGGCGCGCCCGTTATCGATCAACCGGCCGTAGGGAACTTTCGCGGGGCATACGCGTTCACAGTTGCGACAGGTGAGACAGAGATCCAGGTGCGATTGCAGTCGTGGGCTCAGGGCGAGGTCGCCCTTTGCCAGCGCTCGCATCAAGGCGATACGCCCGCGCGGAGATTCATTCTCTGTACGTGTCTCGCGGTACGTTGGGCAGTGGGGGAGACACAGACCACAGGCGACGCAACGTTCAGCGTCGTACCTGATTTTCGACGCAAGGTCCAACTTGTCTACGGCAGATCCGAAACCGGCAATGGGATTATCTCAGGGTGTGCATGCGCTGGGTTTACAGCAACGCGAGGCATGGCGCTATCTTGCAACTCGTACTGGTTGGCCGCAAGCCGCGAGCGCCGAGTACCAGGTGACGCAGATACATGGCGCATGGCTACCGGCTGGAGTCGCGTATGGGCGGGTCGGGACTGAGGATACGGAAAGACACCCTGGTTTGTCCCCTTGGGGCAAAGGGGTGACGTAGCGCGGCCATTAGACAGGGCTGCCTACGGAGTAAGGGGGGCCTTTGGTGGTACAGTTTGGGCTGTCGAGCCCAAGAATGGTTCTAGCCAGCCTCGTAGGGGAACCGATTTGCGTGTCGGCTGTCTGGGAATACGTATGAATATCAATCGATTAAGCGCGTGCTACACTAATTTCGAGAATCCGCTGCTGCCCGCTTGACAACGCGTCTAAATATTAGATAATTATGATATTATTTTGGCGGCAGGCCTTGAAAGTTGGCGCGATGCTTGCTTGTCTTAGTAGTAGGCAACAGATTTACTGCCTAGTGCCAAAGCGGCATGAGGCATGAACGGCTCCTCCATCCTCCTAGTGGTGGTTCGGGCGTGGCTAAAGGCCACGCCTTTTTTTTACCCGCTGATCAGATCCAAGATACAAGATTGAAATCGGGGTAGCTAGAGCGGTACCTGCATCTTGTAGCTTGTATCTTGCACCTGTCTTTTGTACTATCCGCGGTCTTTCAAAGGCTCCGCTAATCTCCTGGTGATGAAGACATTTTCGGCAAAACCCGAAACGGTGAAGCGCGAGTGGTGCGTTGTCGATGCATCAGGCAAAGTGCTTGGCCGACTGGCAACCGAGGTCGCCCGTCGTCTGAAGGGCAAACACAAGGCAGAGTACACACCTCACGTTGATACCGGCGATTACGTTATCGTCGTGAACGCGAACAAGGTACAAGTGACCGGCAGAAAGGCCGAAGCCAAAATGTACTACCGCTACTCCGGTTACCAAAGCGGTATGAAGGCAGTGAGCTTCAAGAGGCTGCGGGAAACCTACCCACAACGCATCATTGAGCACGCCGTCCGCGGTATGCTTCCCAAGAACACCCTTGGCAGGGCTATGCTGCGAAAACTCAAGGTCTACGCTGGCCCTGACCATCGACATCAAGCGCAGAATCCGCGCCGCCTGGAAATCTGACAATCTCTAACTTGGAAAAAATGGCACGGCAGAGCACAAGCACCTACTACGGCACCGGGCGGCGCAAGAATGCGACAGCCAGGGTTTTCTTGAAGTCCGGTAGCGGCACGATCACCGCCAACAACCGGCCGCTGCAGGAATATTTTGGACGCGAGACCGCTCGCATGATCGTGCGACAACCGCTTGTGCTCGTCGGTCTGGAAGACAAGCTCGATGTCGATGTAACGGTTTCTGGTGGCGGGCCGAGTGGTCAGGCTGGCGCAATCCGTCATGGAATTACGCGCGCACTGATGGTTTACGATGAAACCTTGCGCTCGCGTTTACGTACCGCTGGCTACGTCACACGTGATGCACGTGCCGTGGAGCGTAAGAAGTACGGTCTCCACAAGGCACGCAAGCGGCCACAATACTCGAAGCGCTAGTCGCCATCGCCCCGGCGGATTTGCACGTAGGAGAGGACAAGGTTCGACGCTCCAGAAGAACGCAGCTGTGCCTGGCTCTGCGGCCGAGCACATGTCACGGAATTCTTGGGGGATCGTCTAGTGGTAGGACAGCGGACTCTGACTCCGTCAACCTAGGTTCGAATCCTAGTCCCCCAGCCAATTA
>QKEI01000060.1 GCA_003251795.1 Candidatus Muproteobacteria bacterium | reverse complement strand
CCGGCTTTCAGAGCATGGTGTAGCTCACCGATAGTTGCACATTGTTCCAGAATATCGACAACAACTTTATGGGATGCTAGCAGACGGGAGTCTAGCTCTTGCTTGTCGTGACTGTCAGCACCGACTGCGGCAATAAATGTCCCCGGAGACACGTCATCTGGGCCGAGAAAAGGGGAACGTGCAGTTGTGCACGTTACAATCACATCACTTTTTCTTGCGACCTCTCGCAAAGACGATACCGGTGTCACCGGTATCGCGAGCGCTGATGACATCTGCTCGCTAAAGCGCTTGCTAGTCTCGCTGTTCATGTCGAAGACGAAGGCGCGCTCAATAGGCAGAATCGAGTGTAGACCAAGCAGAGAAACCCTGCCTTGATTGCCGCCGCCGCAGATCAGAGCGGTCGTTGAATTTGATCGGGCGAGGTGTTTCGCTCCGAGGATGGTCGCCGCACCTGTTCGTTGGACCGTAATCTCGATCGAATCCATGAGCGCTAGCGGAAACCCGGAGGTCCCGTCATAAAGGAGAATTGCTCCCTGGATGGTCGGTAAGCCAAAGCGCGCCGCGTTCTGAGGAA
Source organism: Candidatus Muproteobacteria bacterium (assembly GCA_003251795.1). Taxonomy (GTDB): domain Bacteria; phylum Pseudomonadota; class Gammaproteobacteria; order Acidiferrobacterales; family SPGG2; genus SZUA-472. The sequence goes on along the minus strand of QKEI01000060.1, from coordinate 3,494 downwards.
AATTCCCATTGACCTTCACCGCCACATACTTTTGTTTGGTTTCCATGCTGGCTGCCTTTATGTGAAAGGCACCACCTGTTGCCTCGATATCGACCACTCCCGCGAGCTGTGTCTTGCCCAGTGCATACGAGCGAAACGCCTGCTCAACTGCGCTGAGGTAATCATCGAAGCGCATCAACTCTGCTACCTGCTTGCGCGTGAGAATAAGTGTGTCTTGGGCGTTCATTTCGCTCCGGTTCCCTCGTATCGCCACGGACCCCTATCGTTGGTTAGCCTCGGCGCAGAAAAAAGAAGCGCCTTTCGGCGCCTCCTTTTTTCTGGATAGCCACGAAATCGTTACTTCGGCTGCGCCACAATCCTGATATAAGGCTTAGGCGCCTTCCAACCCTCGGGGAAGCGCTCCTTTGCTTCTTCATCCGAGACCGCCGGCACGATGATGACATCCTGGCCTTGTTGCCAGTTTACTGGGGTGGCGACCTTGTGTTTGGCGGTTAATTGGCAGGAATCAAGCAAGCGCAATACCTCTACAAAGTTTCGTCCGGTGCTCATGGGGTAGCTGATCATAGCCTTGACGTTCTTGTCCGGGCCAATAACAAAGACCGAGCGCACCGTGGCGTTATCAGGCGCCTTGCGCTCGGCAGCATTGCCACTGGCATTGGGATGGAGCATGTCATAGGCCTTGGCGATCTTAAGCTCAGGATCGCCGATTAGGGGGTAATTTAAGGCATGGCCCTGGGTCTCTTCGATGTCCTTGGCCCATTTTTCATGATCCCCTACCGAATCGACACTCAAGCCGATGATCTTGCAATTGCGCTTGTCAAACTCAGGTTTTAATCCCGCCATGTAGCCCAGCTCGGTGGTGCACACGGGGGTGAAGTCCTTAGGATGGGAGAACAAAATGGCCCACCCGTCGCCGATCCATTCATGAAATTTAATGGGCCCTTCGGTTGTTTCCGCTGTGAAATCTGGCGCTTGATCGCCGATGCGTAGTGGCATAAATCACCTCCGATGGTAGTGCGTTAACCAATGCTGCTAATTGGCGTTGTTCTAGCAGCCCTTATTGAGATAACTGGGTCGCGAGCCGCCGCGGACGCGTCGAGCACCGCAGCCGGGATTCCTCGTGAATGCTAGGGGAATGCGATAAGAGATCTTACCCTCGTGCGCAATGATAGCGGTATCGCGGCGGCAAAAAAATAGGCGGATCTTTCTGGTTTTGAATACCAGCTGGACAGGCAGGATCTACGGCTATTTTCCGCCGTTGATCTTGCAGACCTCTATACTCTCGGAGATAGATTTCGGCGTGCTTACAAGAACCGCGCAGTCGACACGACTGTCACGCCGTCTCTATCACGTGAGGTTTTGCCGGCCTTGGGAATGAACTGCAGCGCCACGCCATTATTGCACCAGCGCTGACCCGTGGGCGGCGGTCCGTCATTGAACACGTGACCCTGATGCCCGCCGCAGCGCACGCAGTGATACTCCGTCCGTGGCCATATCAACTTGAAGTCTGTCTTGGTGGCGAGCGCACCCGGTATAGTCGTGAAGAAACTGGGCCAACCGGTGCCGCTGTCATACTTCATCACTGAGGTGAACAGCGGCAGGCTACAACCAGCGCAAACAAAAACGCCCGGCCGCTTTTCCTCATTCAAGGGGCTGCTCGAGGGCCGTTCGGTGCCTTCTTTGCGCAGCACTCGGAATTGTTCCGGTGTGAGGATTTTTCGCCATTGCTCTTCCGAGCGTTGCAGCGGCTCGGTCGTAAGCGCCACATCAGCATCTTGTGCAAGCAAGTCTTTCCAATTCTTCTGTAACTCTTCCACATTCATCGTGCCCTCGCTCTGCGAGGCCACACCGTCTGTCGCGACAGTCATTGCGACAGGCGCGGCTAGAAGACCCTTAAGTAGCTTGCGTCGATCCATGTTGCCTCCGAGAGCCGTTTCCTGCTGAGACCGCGGGAACCAAGTAAAATTCCGCCCCGCGCCATTAGATCTACAGGGCCATCGCGTCTATTAATTTATTCTAACGTACCCCGTTAGACCGCTAAATCCGTGCATATACGTATACATGCGGTCGGGGTTACGGGCGACGCCTGGCGGGCAACACGTGCACCCGGCTTGCTCCGCGTAGCAGAATTGCCTAGCATGCCGCGTCGATTACGCAGATCGATCGCACATATACACTGGGCGAGGTCGCTCTACAACTATTAAACCATGGCCCCACAACAGCCCTCCGACGGAAGCGCGCTTCGCCGCCTAATTATCGGTTATCGGGTTTCGCAGGCGCTGCACGTGGTCGCTGCGCTCGGTATCGCCGACTTGCTCAAAGATGGGCCGAGACATTTCGGCGACCTCGCCCGTAGTAGCAAGACGCACGCCGAGTCCCTCTACCGGCTGTTGCGTCTGCTTGCCAGTGTCGGCGTGTTCACCGAGCAGGATGAGGGTCGCTTCGCGCTAACGCCGCTCGCACAGCATCTGCGCAGCGATGCTCCTGACTCACTGCGCACGCGTGCCATGTTCGATGGCGCCGAGGGAAACTGGGGCGCTTGGGGCAATCTCATGATAAGCATAAGGACTGGGAGGCCTGCTATAGAGCACACCTTCGGCAAAGATCTGTTCGGGTATCTGAATGACCACCCGGACGAAGCGAAGATCTTTAACGAAGTCATGGCCGTACAAACGTCGGTCGCAACGCGCGCGCTCCTGGATGCTTATGATTTTTCGGAAATCCGCACGTTGGTGGATATCGGCGGTGGTGTCGGCGCCTTGTTGGCGGCTATCTTGCATGCCTATCCATCGATGCAGGGCATCCTTTATGACCAGCCGCATGTGGCCGCCGATGCGAAATCGAGACTCGCTTCCACTAGTGTCGCCGATCGCTGCCAGATGGTAGGCGGGAATTTCTTCGAATCCGTACCTGTCGGCGGTGATGCCTACGTCCTCAAACATATCCTGCACGATTGGGATGACGAGGACTGTCGGTGGATTATAAAGAACTGTCGCTCCGCCATAGCCGAGAATGGACGTCTATTGGTGATCGAGGTGCTTAATCCCCCAGGCGACACGCCGCACTATGGCAAATTTCTCGACTTGCAGATGTTGGTAATCACCAAGGGTGGTCGCGAGCGCACGGAGGCGGAGTATCGAGAGCTTTTTGCGTCTGCTGGTTTCACGTTGTCGCGGGTCGTGCCGACTGAATCGGATGTTTGCCTAATCGAGGGACGGCCCGCGTAGCGACGTTGCATGCCGGGGTGATGCCGGTCGACCTCATTTGAACGGGCTTCACTATCGTGTCCGAAATAGTCATACCCATAGCTTTCTGGACCACAATACTATTCCCCATCGGTGTCTTCGTCTGGCAGATTCGACGCATACGACGTGATACCCTGTCGCGACGGAGGACGGTTACCAGCTTTTTTCTCATTGCAACGACACCCGTTGTGCTTTATGTGTTGGTGTTCTTCCTGGCGGTCGCAGTCGAAGAGATTGCTGGTATTCCGA
>QKEI01000196.1 GCA_003251795.1 Candidatus Muproteobacteria bacterium | reverse complement strand
GTGTCCAGCGTGAGGTTCAGCCAATGAGTGTCCCGGCACCAGGAAAAGCCGACGAGCCGCAGATGCCGTTTGCGGATGCCATTGATCGCTTGGTGCGGAAAATCGGTCATGTCGCTTGTTGGGTGAACGCGGCGTTGATCATCGCCATTATCACTCAGGTCGTTCTGGATGGTTTCGGCGCCGGTAAAGTCGCCTTGGATGAGTTGCAGTGGCACCTCTATGCGTTCGCGGTGATGATGGGAGCGTCCTACGCGCAGGTCACTAACTCCCACATCCGTGTGGACGTGATTGCGAGTCGACTGTCGCTACGGACGATGCGCCGCTGGGAAGTGTTCGGCATCGTCGCATTTGCTTTACCCTTTGTAGCCATGGTTTTCATTCACAGCCTCGACTTCCTCGCCGAGTCCTGGCGTCTCGGGGAACGCTCAGACGCGCCCTTGGGGCTGCCTTGGCGCTGGGTAATCAAGTCCGTCATCCCACTCAGTTTTGCGCTACTCGGTCTCGCCCTCGTGTCACGCCTTGTTCGCGAGCTCGCCAGCTTATTCCGCAAGGACTGAAGCGATGAGCGTCAACGATTGGTTGGTCATCGCCATGTTCATCACTTTCGTGGGGTTCTTGTTCACCGGCATTCCTGTGGCCTATGTGCTCGCTGGGGTCGGAGTGCTCTTCGCCGGTGTTGGTTACCTCTCGGATCAGTATCTGGGAACGATCACGGGGCTCGATTTTCTAACTCTCGGTCTCGTGGTGAATCGCATCTACAAGATTATGGATAACTGGGTGCTGGTGGCGCTGCCGATGTTCATCTTCATGGGACTGATGCTCGACCGCTCCGGCGTGGCCGAACGCATGATGCGGGCTATGCAGGAGCTTTTCGGGGAAGTACGTGGCGGGCTCGCGGTTACCGTGACGGTGATGGGCATCGTCCTTGCCGCTTCTACTGGCATCATCGGTGCCTCAGTCGTGTTGCTGGGCGCGCTGTCACTGCCCACCATGCTCAACCAGGGTTATAACAAGGGGCTCGCCACCGGCACGATCTGCGGTGCAGGCTGCCTCGGGATCTTAATTCCCCCTTCAATCATGCTCGTGATCATGGCGGATCAGCTCACGCTCTCCGTCGGGGATCTCTTCATGGGGGCGGTGTTCCCAGGATTGATTTTGGGCGCCTTGTACATCGCGTACATCCTGGCCATCGCTTACTTGCGCCCGAAGGACGCGCCGCTGCCAGCCGAGCGCCGGCCGGTCAACTGGCACATGCTGTGGGACGTGCTGAAGTCCGTGATTCCGCCGGCGGGGCTGATACTCGCCGTGCTCGGTTCAATCTTCGTTGGCATCACCACCCCGACCGAGGCAAGCGGCGTGGGGGCACTAGGGGCCACTTTGCTCGCCGCGTACAACCGTAAACTGAGTTTCAAGGTGTTCAGAGAGACGCTGCTCGCTACCTACAACACTACCGCCTATATCTTCGTGATCTTCCTTGGTGCCACCTGCTTCTCGTTGGTATTGCGCGAGCTCGGCGGTGATCAGCTCGTCGAGGAGCTGCTCACGTCGCTGCCGGGCGGACCCCACGGCATCCTCGCCTTTACCCTCGGTCTCGTGTTTCTGCTCGGGTTCTTGCTCGATTGGATCGAAATCACGTTGATCGTCCTGCCGCTGTTGGCCCCAGTTGTCACCACCTTGGGTTTCGACATCAGTGGTTACGGGGTCGTCAGCCAGCCTGCTTTGATCTGGTTCGTGATGCTTGTGGCGGTGGCGTTGCAGACGTCGTTTCTCACCCCGCCGGTCGGTTTCGCCCTGTTCTACCTAAAGGGTGTGTGTCCGCCCGAGGTGAGGCTGGTTGATATCTACAGAGGCATCGTGCCATTCGTCGTGCTGCAATTACTCGCGCTTGTGATCGTCGTCCTGTTTCCGCAACTCGTGATCTGGCTGCCGGCGATGGCATACGGGGGCTAGTCGTCGGTGCCCCGCAGCTCAGCTATAGAGCGGAATAACGCGCTCGCCGAATTCACGCAGGCCTTCGCGCGGCGGCATCGGCTGAATAACGACGTAATTCACGCCGGCCTCGATCCACGCATCGATGCGCTCGCGCACACGCGTCTCATCACCCAGTAAATTCGAACGCATCACGTCATCGACTGTCGGTGGAACGGTGAACCGGTGCTTGCGTTCCTCCGCATACATCTGCGCCCACTTGAGTATCTCGGCGTCGCTCTTGCCGCAGAGGTAGACGGCTGAGAGCGCGACGTCCAGTTGGCGCTGCGGCAGTTGCGCGCGCATCGGTGCTACCAGCGCGACGACTTGCTCGGGTGGCTTGGAGTACATGAACCAGCAGTCGGCGAATTCCGTCACCAACTCTTTCGTGAGCGGACCTTCGCCGGCGATCCAGAAAGGCGGATGCGGCTGTTGTACTGGTTTGGGGTTGCAGTAGGCGTCCTCGAGCTGAAAGTAACGTCCGCGAAAGCTCACTTTGGATTCGGTGAATAACCTCTTCATGACGGTGAGCGACTCCTTCAAGCGCTGATGGCGACCTTCGCGATCGTCCCAAGGGAAGCCATAGGCGCGCGCCTCGGCCTCGAACCAGCCCGAGCCCGGTGCCAGGATCACACGTCCGGCCGTGATCTGATCAAGCGTGCACACGATCTTCGCGGTGAGCCCGGGATGGCGGAAGGTGTTATTCAGTGAGTGCCCGCCAAGGCGCACGCGCTTCGTAAGCGCGCCGATAGCAGTCAGAGTTGTCCAATGCTCGAGGATCGGCTTCTCGCGCTGCAGGTGTGCATTTTCGACGTGATCCGGCACCCATACCGAGTCATAACCGAGATCTTCCGCCATTCGCGCCATCGTCAACGCGTAATCGTATGCCGACGAATCGGCCCCCATCTCGCCTTGGATGTTCAGACGGGCACCGAATTTTATTGTTGCCATAGGTTTTTCTGTTTACTGGCAGAAGGTAGCCAGGACCTTATGTGAGGCCAGCTCATGTGTCAAACAGATCGGGAAGTATTGTTTCTTTTACCGGCAAATGCCGTTACCGATGGCAAGTCGGGGTACGTAATCGCTCGCATATGGTCTGTCCGTTACGGAATGTTGAAAAGCGTCGAAACAATTGAAACAAAAAACCCATTCCGGCGAAATCAAGGTGAAAACTAGCGCACCTATTCTGACAACATGAGGGACACCACTGGGGTGTCTCAAATCCAGGGGAACAGGTTCCCCATTAGCAGGAGGGCACGAACATGAGCCATTACAGTTACGCCTCGCCGGCCACTGGTACACGCGAAGCGGGTCTCTACGGACGCGAGTTTGCCCGCGCACTGAAGCGCCTGACCGAGGAAGTCTTCACTACCGTCGTCGAATGGCAGGAGCGCGCACGTCAGCGTCGTCATCTCTCTGAGCTCGATGATCGGATGTTGCAGGATATTGGCGTTACGCGGGCCGATGTCGACCGCGAGATCGCAAAACCTTTCTGGGTGAGCTGAGTTGGCATCCCAGACATTTCAGTAAAGACAGTAATTCAAATCTTACTTCAGGAGGACTCTACGATGACTGCCAAACATGCGACGGTTACTGTTGACAAACCGAGAACCGTAAGACGAGCCGCTGCGCTGTTGCGTTTTCCGGTGCAGCGACGATTCCTCAGGGCTCGGGTGGTTACGGCTTTTCGACAAGCAAACGGCCGAGATGAGCAAACCGCCTACACGCTAACCAAAGAGTGGTACCGCTCGAGCGGTGGTGAGTGGACACGCGGGCTGAGCGAAGGAGGGAGATAGCGATGCGGGCAGACACCGTTGGCTTCTTGCTGTACTTGAAGGACCGGCTCGATGACGATGCCCTCGCCACTCTCGAGCGACAATTAATTGCCCACCACGGTGTAACGGGGGTCCGATATCAACCGGCTCGGCCAAACCTGCTGTTGATCGATTACGACCCAAGCCGTACCACATCAAGCGCGGTGCTTACACATGCGATCCAACAGAACGTCGAAGCGAGGTTGGTAGAAGCGAGACTGGTAGGCCTATAACTTCGCAACGGTACGGGTGTACTCGTTCATGCGCAGGTTAGCAAGAAACGCTTTTCAGCCTTGCTCGTCCTTGCCAAACAAATCCTTCATGGTCTCCTAGTTCAGCCTACATCGCGTCTCAGAACTCTTTGCTTCACGGGATTATTCCGTACACAAGAAGGGTCCCAACCTGATCGGACGGAATCCTTCTTGTTCTGGCGTCCCTATAGGGAATGCGGCGTTATTCCTGCGATGTCGAATTGAGCCAGTACTCAAGACCTCAGGGATGCACCTTCCTCCAGCTGGTAGGCGCACCAGGCGGCAACGAGCCCGCCGAGACCGAGCGTGACGAAGGCCCAGCCCCAAGCGCTCGGCGTGACGCCAGCGGGGTTGGTGGCGTCGAGCACGGCGCCAAACACAAGCGGCGCGAGCGCACCGGCGCTGAATCCGAGCAACGAGCGCACCGCGAGCGCCGTGCCAAGCGCGTACGGCGCCACCGCCTCCGTCAGCGCGGTCGATAACACCGGCGAGTCGCCGAGCGC
>QKEI01000208.1 GCA_003251795.1 Candidatus Muproteobacteria bacterium | reverse complement strand
GATTCGAAAGGAATTTCGGGCCATGGAGGAGAAGACGATGTGGGAGTTGCAGTGGTTTTTTGCAGTTATGCTCTTAGCAGCTATGGGTTATTTAGGCGTCATTGCCTACGTTTTGTACCGCGTTCGCGCCGATGTTGAACAGATCGTTCGTTCTCAGCGGCACTATGATGAGCGGTTCGACGAAATAGAGAGTGTGTTACGTGATATGGACTTACGGTTTGGTGGGCAAAAGCAAGCGTCGCCCGGCCTGCAAGAGGCGAGGCTTGTCGCGAATTTGCGCGCGACATCGTCGGACGCCTGGTCCGAGGCGCTAAAGGCCCTGGATGCACTCGAAGACGAGGCGCCTCAGCTCATCATCGAGGACAGCTTCAGTGCCAGGGCCTCCCGGGAACAGCTTGCCGAGCGAACGTCAGCGGAAAGCGCTAGGCACGAACGTAGCAGCTAGCAGCCGCTAGTCAAATATTCGCATCTGCGCACATCGCGTCGAGCGTTGACGATGAGGGCAGATTAACTGCTGGTCGGTTACCTCGCGTCGAGCTGTCTGTGCAGCGCGCGACCAGCGTTTTCGTGGCACCGTCCGCGCAGCTGGTACCGATCACGAGCACAGACACGACCGCGCGCGCCACCCTGGCATCGGGATTCTGGGTGACAAGGTCGCACAACGATACGAGCTGACTAAAGGATCCATCGGCGGCCAGGTCCGCGGCCACCTGCACCAGCGGTGTCCACGGTCCTTTACCTTGCTCTTCGAGCGCGATCGTGATGCCGCCACATAGCTGGTCAGTGACAGACGTGCCGGTACCACCGGTGAGGGCTCCCTTAACCAGTAAGGCCGACCCGCTGAAACCCTGAGGGTCAACCATCTGCGCATCCTCCACGAACTCGCAGGTGGCACTCATATCCATGTTGCTGGAACCGGGGCCGGCACCTTTCGCTGGGGCACCTACCCCCAGTATTACCAGTGCTAGTAGCGCGTGTAACGCGATAGAAATCGAGCTGTCCCAAACATCTGATCGGCTCATATGCGTTCCCTCGCAAAAATTGTGAAATTATTCCCAAATAATCCCTTCTAGTATGGACCGTGGTGCCAGACCAACAAGGGCGATCGTCGGGCAGTATCTGGTCTCTATCGTGCGGCGATGCAGCAACAGAGCCAACGAGGGAATGAGGGCCGGCCGGGTTTCTCCGCGTCAGCCCTGCAGTCGCGCCATAGATTGCTCGTAAGTCGGCCGCGCCCCGGCTTCCACGTCGATGCGCCGCAAACGGTGGAACTGACCAAGCACATCGTTGGCCTTGGCGAGCGTCGCGATGCTCGAGACATAGCGCTCGAGCTTGGCCGCCGGCAGCGCCCACAGGGCAACGCCGTCGGACAAGGCATCCAGGTAAGCACGCGCCCCGCAACACCCCAGGCTCAACGCAGCGCGCTGGGTGTTCAATGCTTGCGCCACCACGGCACAAGCGGGACGCCCCAGTGCAGGCGGGGTATTCGCATCGACTTGCTGCACGGCCTCGGTGATCACCAGGCCCTGCCCCGAATGCGCGAACAGCAGCACCACATCGGGTGGCAACGGCGTTGCAGCCAGTGGCGCATAGACCACGTGGCTCACCTCACGCTGCAACACCGGGATCTCGGTGACGTCCTGCGGGCGGACGTATTGCATTTGCTCGAGCACCTTGAGCACGGTCTGAAGCTCGGGTTTGTAGCTCCCCGAAGGATTGCTCATGTTGTGCGTGTACACGCCGATCGAGCAAAGCTCGTGATCTGGCGTCGATGTCACGAAGGCTCCGGACGCTGCTTTCTGCCAGAACACGCACCCGGCCGGTGCTGCCCCTTCGTGGCGCGGCACGCCAGCCGGCACCTGGTCGGTCAAGCAAACCGCGATCGGCGGCAAGGCGAGACGCAAGCATTGCACAAGCGTTTTCGAAATATCGACATATTGATTCATTGTGTTTTCCTTTGTCATCGATTGACCCGCGTCATCGGCCGTGCGGTTTCGGAAAGCTCTCTAGTATACCCGCACGCTCGCGCGCCCTTCCTTATAAGCGGCAGGGAAATAACGAGCTCAGTATCCCCCGCGCCTAACCCCAAAGCCGCGCCGATGCGTTTATCCCTACACGACGCCTTACTTGCGTGGGAGAACCTCTGATGAATACCGTCACCTTGAATCGCTTATCCGTCCTCATGCTCGCCGCCGCGTTGGTGGCGTGCTCCGTACCACAATCGAGCAAGGACGCGTCAACCGCGCGCCAGGAAACAGAAAACCCGGTTCCGGCGCCATCACGCAATGAGGCAGGCAAGCCAACGCACGAACAAGAGCTGCTCGACAAACATGTCCTATCTGAAGCCGTTGCGCCCCAGACCAAACCACGGGCACCGGAGTCGCGTGTCGAACAGGCACTCGGGCGCACCGGTGGTGCACTGTATCCGACTCATCCCGACCAGCTGCGCATGGCCAGCAAACCGCTGGATCGCGAGAACTACGCGCACTTCACTGAAAACCCGGTGAAGCTGGTCGCCGAGCATCCGGTTTCGACTTTCAGCATCGATGTCGACACGGGCGCTTATGCCAACGTGCGACGCTTCCTCAGGGAGGGACGGCTGCCCGTGCGCGACGCCGTGCGTGTCGAGGAACTCATCAATTATTTTTCCTACAGCTATAAAACGCCGGCTGACAAGCGTCGCCCGTTCAACGTGACTACGGCGATCGCCCCGGCCCCGTGGGATAGGAACCGTCACCTGCTGCAGATCGGCATCAAGGGCTATGACATCGGCAAGGAGGTACTACCGTCGGCCAACCTCGTATTCTTGATCGACGTGTCGGGGTCGATGCGCTCAGCCAACAAGCTTGAGCTGCTGAAGACCTCACTCAAGTTACTGGCCCGGCAATTGCGCAAGCAGGATCGCATCTCAATCGTGGTCTACGCCGGCGCCTCCGGGGTGGTGCTCGAACCCGTGGCCGGCGACGCTACCGGCCAGATCTTCGCTGCGCTCGATGCGCTCACTGCCGGCGGCTCGACCAACGGCGGCGACGGTATCCGCCTCGCCTATGCCATGGCCGAGCAGGCATTTATCAAAAATGGCATCAACCGCGTGTTGTTAGCGACTGATGGTGACTTCAACGTTGGCACGGTCAATTTCGAAGCCCTGAAGAACCTGGTCGAAGAAAAGCGCAAAAGCGGTATCGCGCTCACCACGCTCGGCTTCGGCACGGGTAACTATAACGACCATCTCATGGAGCAGCTGGCGGACGTCGGTAACGGCAACTACGCCTACATCGACAACCTCAACGAGGCGCAAAAAGTGCTGGTCGAACAAATGTCCGCGACCATGCTCACCATTGCCAAGGACGTGAAGATACAAATCGAGTTCAATCCCGAATCCGTGGTGGAATACCGCCTGATCGGCTATGAGAACCGCGCACTAAGACGCGAGGATTTCGCCAATGACAAGGTCGATGCGGGCGAGATCGGCGCTGGCCACACGATCACCGCGCTCTACGAGATCGTGCTGCAAGGAAGCGCCGGGCGTCGCTTGGAGCCACTACGGTACGCCGCGGAACAGCAGCCGCGCAAAAGCAAGACTGAAGAACTCGCCTTTCTCCGCGTTCGCTACAAACTGCCAGAGAGCGACAAGAGCCAACTGATGGAGTGGCCGTTAAAGAAGGCTGATATGCTAGCCGACATCTCGCAAGCTACCGAGGACTTCCGTTTCTCGGCTGCGGTCGCCGCGTTCGGGCAACTGCTGCGCGGCGGCAAGTATACCGGCGAGATGAGTTACGAGGATGTTGCAGAGCTTGCGCGCAACGCGCGCGGTAGCGACCGCTTCGGTTATCGCGGGGAGTTCATCCAACTGGTCAACCTGGCACAGTCGCTGGCGGGCACGGCGAAGCAGGCACAACGCTGAGGCGGCGCTGCTCCTCGTCAGTCTTGTCGCGCGTCGGTCTTCGGTTCCTTACCGAGCGAAGAAACGGCTCCTCTCTTGTACACGCGCGTGGGTATCCAACGCCCTGCCGGAACAGCAAGCTTCGGCCGGGCGGCTTCGTCGATGGGTTTGAATCGTTCACTCTCGGCATTCCTGAGGTCCTGCAACTCGTGAACGAGGATTTTCTTTGCACCCACGTGCCACATGAGACCGAACGCGATTAGGAACAACGATAACGGCGTCGTCTCCAGGAATGCCCGCAAGATCTCACTTGCCGAACCGGTAGCCTCGTCGAGACCGACAGTGAGGAATGCTACGTCGGTAAAGTCGCGCAGTGCGAAAGGCTGCCATTCGTGAAACCGCGCGAGTCCGTAAACTTGATACGCGAATATGCCGATGCCGAGGAGCACGAGCCACGCACCACCGTAGCGCAGCAGCGGAATGCCAATCACCGAGAGAAAAAGAAATGCGAAGAACAGGAACAGCACGGTGAGCGCTGCCAAGTACGCGAGATCGAGCGCGACGATGTCGGTGGGCATGAACGGATCGCTGCCCTGCCACAAAACAGGGAACAGTCCGGCGATAACGATCACGAACGAAAACGCTAACAGCCATTGCAACCAACGGCTCTCGGCGAAGGATCGCCAAAGCAGCCTCACATAAAGCTCAAACAACTCGCCCATGCTTAATGCATTATTCGAACAGATCGATCGCCAGCCAACACGCGGCGAGTGTCGCCAGCGTCGCCCAAAGCGCTCCCGCAACATCGGG
>QKEI01000026.1 GCA_003251795.1 Candidatus Muproteobacteria bacterium | reverse complement strand
AGACTGCCGCCGCCAGCGATCGCATCGACGATACGTTGAATTACAAGGCCGTCGTTAAACGATTGAAGGAATTTGTCGGCGCCTCTGAGTTCCACTTGGTAGAAGCGCTCGCGGAAGCGATCGCGCAGACGGTGCGGACAGAGTTCGGCGTGCCGTGGGTACGCGTGCGTATCAACAAGAAGGGTGCCGTGCGTGACGCAGCAGATGTCGGCGTCGAGATCGAACGCGGCCAGAAGTAGCGCAGCACGCACCTTGCGCTTGTGGAAAGATTTATGCCGCGCGTTTTCGTAAGCATAGGAAGCAACATCGACCGCGAAAAAAACGTTCTCACTGCCGTGCACGCGCTCGCTGTCGACTATCAGCCACTCAAACTTTCAAGCGTGTACGAAAGCACGCCGTTTGGCTTTCACGGCGAGAACTTCTTTAACCTGGTGGCAGGCTTTGACACCGATCAGGACGTTGAGCAGGTAGCCACGCGGCTCGCCGACATCGAGCAGACATGCGGGCGCGTACGCGATGGCAAGCACCACGATTCACGCACGCTTGATATGGATCTGCTGCTGTATGGTGATCTCAAGCGACATGATCAGAAGATCGATGTGCCGCGCCCGGAGATTGCACACCATGCTTTTGTGCTGTTGCCACTAACCGAAATCGCTCCCGATTTGATACACCCGGAAAGCGGTCTGAGTTTTAAGGAGATGTGGCGACGCTTCGCGGATCAGAGCCAGAAACTGTGGCCGGTGGCCTTCGACTTCGGGCTGTGACTTAAGAACTACTCAACGCAAAGACGCCAAGGCGCAAAGAAGTCATGAGTTTGAGAAAGAAAGACCAAAGGGAAACCCAACAACCTTTGCGTCTTTGCGTCTCTGCGTTGGAAGTTTTCAGAGAACGATGCTGCGGCCACCGTCAACGGCGATTACCTGGCCAGTAATGTAAGCAGCGTCGCGCACAAGGAACAGCACCGTGCGGGCGATGTCGTCGGGCTCGCCCATGCGCATAAGTGCCGTGCGCGAAATTACCCGTTGCTTGCCGAGCTCATCTGGCCCGTCTTCCGGCCACAGCACCGCACCCGGAGCCACTGCATTCACCCGCACCTGCGGTCCGAGCTCGCGTGCGAGAGCGCGGGTGAGGGTGACCAAGCCCGCCTTAGCGACCGAGTAAATAGGGTAGCCCTTCAATGGGCGCTCGCCGTAAATGTCGGCAATGTTGACGACACAACCGCGGTTGCTCTTGAGCTGCGCTGCCGCGGCCTGCGCCAGAAAAAACGGGGTTTTCAAGTTCGTACCGATCAGGTCGTCCCACTGCTCCTCCGTGGCTTGTTTTAACGGCGTCGGGTAAAACGACGAGGCGTTGTTTATCAGGGCATCCAGGCGTTTGAACGCTTCGGTCGTCTCATACACCAGGTTGTGCAGCAGTTTCGGTCCGTTCAGCAAATCGCCACGTAGCAACAGCACCGAGTCGGGACGCGAAGCATGCAGCTCTCGCTGCAGGGTGCGGGCCTCGTCCTCGGAGGAGTGGTAATGCACAGCCAAATTCATCCCCTCGGCATGCAAGGTGCGAACAATCTGCGCACCGACACGGCGCGCAGCCCCGGTAACCAAGGCGACTTTGCCGGCAAGCGATCGATCGGGCATGATCAGGTTCCTTTGTACAAGCCCATGGTAGAACCATAGCGCGTAACCCGACCAGACTCCATACGATGCCAGAGGAACCAGGCAAACACCGGCCTAACAAACGTCCACTCGTCAGCACGAATGCGGCGTTACCCCCGCCGACGAAGACACAACGCGAGCACCAGGCCACGTTGGTGCACTTGATTTGCGAACAAGCGGCGGCCGGTGGGATCGATTTTGCGCAGTACATGGAGCTCGCGCTTTACGCGCCCGGGCTGGGTTACTACCGCGGCGGCGCGCAGAAGTTCGGTGCGGCCGGAGATTTCGTTACAGCTGCAGAACTTTCGCCGCTATTCGCCCGCTGCTTGGCGAAACAACTTCAGCAAGTCCTGACACATCTTGGCGACGGCGATCTGCTGGAAATCGGCGCCGGCAGTGGGGCGCTGGCCGTTGACGTGTTACGCGAGCTTGAGCGTCTCGATTCACTGCCGCAGCGTTATCTTATCCTCGAGCTCAGTGCCGAGCTGCAGCAACGCCAAGCAATGTTAATCCAGCGCGCGCTGCCACATCTGCACGCGCGCGTTCACTGGCTACAGACGTTGCCGGCGGTACCGCTGCGCGGCGTGATCTTCGCCAATGAGCTGCTCGATGCCATGCCGGTGACCCGGTTTCGCGTGAGTGAGCGCGGGATCGAACAGCTGCATGTGGTTTGCGAAAATGGCCGCTTCAAATGGCGTGCGCGGCCGGCAAGTGAAGCCGTGTGCGAGCGTGTGCAGCCCCTAGCGTTACCCATACCTTACATATCGGAAATCAATCTCACGGCCGAGGCGTGGGTGCGCAGCATCGCCGAGCACCTGCAAGCCGGTGTATTGCTGTTGATCGACTATGGCTTCCCGCGCGCCGAGTTTTACCATCCACAACGCGACCACGGCACGCTTATGTGCCACTATCAGCACCGCGCCCACAGCGATCCACTCATTCTCACGGGGCTGCAGGATATCACCGCCCACATCGATTTCACCGCCATCGCCGAGGCGGGTTTCGACGCAGGTTTGTCGGTATTGGGTTACACCAGCCAGGCCGCGTTCCTGTTGGCCAACGGGCTGCACGAGCTCGCGGACGCGGTGACGACAAGCCCAGTCTGGGAGCACATGAATTTCGCACGACAGGTCAACACGCTTACCTCGCCCGCGGAAATGGGCGAGCTCTACAAGGTGATCGCCTTCGGCCGCGATATCGACATTGCCCTACAAGGCTTCAGCCTCAATGACCGGCGCGGTCGGTTGTAGCGCTTCGTGACAAGTAGCCCGGGATATCAGCTTATCGTTCCAAGCCGGCGCTGCGCTTCGTCTCGACGCTTTTTGTATTGCGTCTCCATGCTCTCGACATGACCTAGGACGTTTTCCAACGCTTCCTGTTTGGAGTCATCCTGTGCTTCCTCTACCCACTGCTCGAGCTCTTCGCGCAATGTGGTCAACACGTCTAATGCACCGACCAGCTCGTGATATTCTCTCGCCAACTTCTCATCTGCGGGCATGTTACTTTTCCTCTCTGGTGTCAACGCGCATTATAAACTGAAACCGATGCTTCCAAGAAAGCGCGCGTCTGTCTGAGCTCGCGCCCACGTAGGTGACTGTCAGACTGAGGTCGTGGTAGCGTGGCGTTGCTCCGCGATGCGCTTTAGTGTCACGCGGTCGACTTTGCCAGTAGGATTGAGTGGCATTTGCTGCAGAAACTCGATCTCTTCGGGCGCCTTGTAGCCGACGCGGGTGCGGGCGAATCGGATCAATTCCTGAGCAGTCGGTCGCTTGATGCCTTGCTTTAATGTTACGTAGGCACGCACGTTCTCGCCGTGCACAAGATCGTGTACGCCGACAACACCCGCATTGTCCACCGCTGGATGCTCGAGCAGCGCGCCCTCGACTTCCTGTGGGCAAATATTGGAACCGTCGTGCACAATGATCTGTTTCTTGCGCCCGCAGAACCATAGGTAGCCGTCCGCATCGGCTTTCATGAGATCCCCCGAGTCGAGCCAACCGTCGCGGAATACGGCATCGGTTGCGACGGGATTATTCCAATAACCCGCGGTGGTGCTGCGTGTCTTGATCCACAACCGACCTTCGCTACCGGTCGGCACTTCCTTGCCGGATTCGTCGCGAATCGACAGCACAAAACCTGGCACCGGCGGGCCCACGGAACCCATTTTGATATTCCCCGAGGGTGGGTTGAGAGTGGCTAGACCGACTTCGGTCATGCCGTAGCCCTCGTCGATCACCAACCCGGTGAGCGCAGTAAACTCGCGTTCGAGCTCGGCCGGCACTTTGTCGCTGCCACAGCGGCAGATGCGCAACGACTTGAAGTCCTCGCGCGTAGCGCCGTGGTCGCGTATCAGATGCAGCAAGGCGGCGGGCAGCATACAGAGCACGGTCGGTCTATCGTCCCGCAGTAGCGGCAACATCTCGTCGCTATCGAAGGTCCTAGCCACGACAACGCGCGCGCCGACCGCAAGCGCAGAAAAAGAGAAAATAAAACCGCCGAGATGCGAGATCGATGAGCCCGGCAACACCACATCGTTTGTCGCAAACCCGAAAGCAGCGGCGGTGCTGGCGAACATCCAGCCTAGACTCTCGAACGAGTGGGTGACACCTTTTGCCGGACCGGTGCTGCCTGACGTGAAAAAGATAAACGCGGCTTCGCCTGGGCCGGGAGTAAGCAGTCTCTGGTGTGATGCGACCGGCTCTATCAACTCCTCGAAGCGGGGGCCGCTGCTGTCGTGTGCCCCGTAACTGATTAAACCTTTCGGTAAGCGTCGAGCAAACTTGCTGACAGCTAGGTCTTGTTCGCGCTCGGTGTGCGCGAACAGTATTGAGGCCCCACTGACTGCGAGCGCGTGATCGATCTCCAGTGGCATGTAGCGATAGTTAAGCGGCACCGCCACCAGACCAGCCTTCATACAGGCGATGTAATGAATTAGTAAGCCTGCCCGATTGGGCATGAGCGAAGCCACACGCTCGCTCGGGCGTAGCCCCAATGCCAGGAGATTAGCGGCCAAGTTGTTTGTCCGTGCCTCGAGCTCGTCCCACGTCCAGCGGCTCGCGGCCGAGATCAAGGCAACGTCGTCCGGCCGGCGCTCTAATCCGGCATGGAGCACATCCGTAATCGACAGTGGCGCAGCTAATCGGTTGCCGCTCAGTGGCATACCCTATCCCTGCCGGTAAACTACTTGAGCATTCTTTATAGCGGCGATCCGGGCCTGGCGAATCTTCTCGCCGATAGCGTTGCCGTCGAGATTCTTGTGCTCGGCCGCGATCGCCGAGGTATCGATCTGGTTCGCCGCTGCGAAGGTACGGCGCAATACATCGCCCTGTGGGTAAGGCCTTTCCTCCCAGCCGGTACGTCCGCGCATATCTGCCTCACAGGCAAGCAGGAACTGCTCAAAGCGCAAGGGGCGGCGGAAGGCATCAACGGCCTCGAAGGTCTCCAGCAACGTCCCGGCACGCAGCTCCATTGCTTTATGGCAGCGCAGATGGTAGCGCGCAACTGCAATGCCGAGCTCGCGATACTCATTGGGAACACGCAGTCGGCGACAAAGACTGGTGACAAGCTCGGCACCGCGTTCCTCATGACCCACGTGCTTCGGCCAATCGACAGGCGGCGTCTGTCCTTTGCCGAGATCGTGCACGAGGGCAGCAAAGCGCACGCGCGGGTCGGCCGACAAACGCGTCGCTTGGGCCAACACCATCATCGTGTGCAGACCGCTATCCACCTCCGGGTGATAGTTCGGCGGCTGCGGTACGCCGAAAAGCGCGTCGATTTCGGGAAACACGCGCGCAAGCGCGCCGCATTCCCGCAACACCTCAAAGAAGCGCGTCGGTTGCTGCTCTCTCAAGGCGCGTTCGGTCTCCGCCCACACGCGCTCGGGTACGAGGTGATCGACCTCTCCGGAATCGACCATCTGCCGCATAAGCACCATCGTGGTGTTCGCCACCGTGAAGCCGCGGTCGGCGTAGCGCGCAGCGAAACGGGCAACGCGCAGCACGCGCACCGGATCCTCGGTAAAGGCTGGCGAAACGTGGCGCAAAATACCTTTGCGCAGATCCTCAGCGCCGCCAAAAGGATCGATCAACGTATCGTCGGCGGCCTGCGCCATGGCATTGATAGTGAGATCACGTCGACGTAGATCATCCTCTAACGTCACATCAGGCGCAGCATAAACCTTGAAACCCTTATAACCGTGTCCACTCTTGCGCTCGGTGCGCGCAAGTGCATATTCCTGTTTCGTTTGTGGATGCAGAAACACTGGGAAATCCGCGCCGACAGGCTTGAACCCTTGCGCCACCATCTGCTCCGGGGTAGCACCGACCACGACGTAGTCGCGGTCCTTGACCTCGAGGCCCAGAAGCTTGTCGCGCACAGCGCCGCCGACGAGATAAGTCTCCATAGACACATGCTAATGTGGCATAGTGCCCAAGCCAAGTACATTGGTGACGTGAGCTGAGAGAAGTACGGACTTGCATAACATGAGCATGGTACGAGCTTTCGCTCTGTGCGTCGTGGCACTGCTAGCAGCGGCGAATACTGGTTGCGCCAAACTCGGCTATTACACGCAGGCGATCGGCGGACAATTGGAGATCCTATCGAAGAGACAGCCGATTGAAACGTTGCTCGAGGATCCCAAGATCGACGCGCAGTTGCGAACGCAACTGGCCGCAGTGCTCGCCATGCGCGCCTTCGCCAGCAATGATCTCGCGTTACCCGATAATAAGAGCTATCGCACCTACGTTGACCTCAAGCGGCAATATGCCGTTTGGAACGTATTTGCCGCACCCGAGCTATCCCTCACGCCGCTGCAGTGGTGTTTCGTTGTGGTGGGTTGCCTGAATTATCGTGGCTACTTCTCGCCTGCCGGCGCCGACAAATTCGCCGGCAAGTTGCGCGAACAAGGCTACGATGTCTACGTCGGCGGCGTTACCGCCTATTCGACGCTGGGTTGGTTTCGCGACCCGGTATTGAACACGATGTTACGCAACTCACAAACCGACGTCGCCGCTTTGATTTTTCATGAGCTCGCGCATCAACGCGTCTATGTGCGCGATGATACGGTCTTCAACGAATCCTTCGCCGTGACTGTTGAGCGTGAGGGAGTAAAGCGTTGGCTCGCGCGCAGCGGCTCGCAGGAGCAGTTCCAACGTTACCTTGTACGCAAGCAGCGGCACGAGCAGTTTGTCGATCTCGTTATGCGCTTCCGCCAACGGCTCATCGAGTTGTATGCGACAACCAAGTCGGATGCCGAAAAGCGTGACAAGAAGGCATCGCTATTTTACGAGCTGCGTGCCGACTACGTCCGGCTCAAGCAAAGCTGGAACGGATACGGTGGCTACGATGAATGGTTTGCTCGAGACCTTAACAATGCGCATCTCGTGCCGCTCGGCCTGTACCACGAGTATGTACCGGCCTTCCAGGCATTGCTTGTCCAACACGATGACGACTTGTCCGCCTTTTATCAGGCGGTCGAAGAGATTGGGAAGTTGCCCAAAGCGCAGCGCGTTGCCCGACTACAGTCGCTGCAGCCCGCCAAGGTCGGTCGATTACCTTAGCTAGCCGCGGTTACTCGCGTCGCGCCAACTGGCGCATGCTCGAGTAACGGTCGCTGCGCAGGGGCCGCCTTACGAGATAGGTCGGAACGATGCTTTCAAGCGTACTGGGCTCGATGGCGAATATCGGCGGGAATCCTTTGTCGCACACGCTGTCCAGCTGCAACGAGCGATAATTATCCAGCGAAAACGGCTTGCCAGGCAGGAACTCAAGCACGGCTGCTTGCAACTTCGACAGGCCGGCATTAAGGCCGATAATTTTACGTCGCACACCCATGACCTCGGCGACATAGCTTACGAGCTCGCGCAAGCTATACACCCGTGGCCCACAGAGGTCGTAGCGCTGTCCGAAGGTGTGATGATCGTCCAACGAGCGGACAAAGGCCTCGACCACATCCTGCACGTACACGGGCTGAAAACGCGATTCCGGGCAGGCGAGCGGGAAGGCGAGCGGCGTTATCCGCAAGAGCGCGGCGAAACGGTTAATGAAGCTGTCATGCGGACCGAAAATCACCGATGGCCGGAAGCTGGTTACGCTGAACTCGTCATTCTCCACGCTGTGCACTACTTCCTCACCGCGTGCCTTTGTGCGCAAGTAGTAGCTCGGCGCGTCCATCGACGCGTGCAATGCGCTCATGTGTAGCAACCGGGCCACCCCGACCTCGCGGCAGGCGTTAACAATCTTGCGCGGTAGCTCGACATGCGCCCGCTCGAAACCTTTGCCGCGACGTCCACGCTCGTTCAGGATGCCAACGAGATTGATCGCAGTGTCCATACCCTCGAGTTGCTGACGCAGTACCGCCGGGTTGTATACATCACCTTCAATCAACTCCAGTGTGGGCAACACTAACAAGTCGTGCTTCTTGCGCTCGCGACGCCGGGTGATGACACGTACTCGATGCCCCAGCGCAACAAGCCGCGTCGCCAGGCTGTGCCCGACAAAGCCAGTGCCACCGAGCATGCAAATCTTATGCTGCGTCATTGAAGAGCTGTTGTGAATCGAAGGAGCGTCAGCATAAACCGACGCGCACATGCTTTTTACAAACCAGCCGCACGCAAGTCAAGCGCACGGGCTACGGCGGTTGGCTGGCTAAGAAGGTGGTTTTTCCGGCGTGCGCGCGCTGTTATTAGCTGGTATGGCCGGCGGGGGCTGTGGGCACTCCGGCTTGCTGACATCATTCGCGCTGGGAGCGGTAACCGGTGGCATACGCGCGCACAGGCGGGTTACCACGCGATCGAGCCGGTGGTCGTAGACGGTGGTATATGCCATAACGTTCTTGACGTAATCCCGAGTTTCCTCGTAGGGAATGGTTTCCACCCAGGCATCGGCAGCCAGTGAGCCGTCACGTGGCCGCCACGATTTGACGCGGCTGGGTCCGGCGTTATAGGCGGCAGTCGCCAGCAGTTGGTTTCCGTTATGCCGTTTGAGCAAATTCTGCAGGAACGCCGTTCCCAGGCGTAAGTTATTTTCCACCTCGAGAATTGCATCGCTACTACTGACGTCGAGCTTCAGGCGCCTGGCTGTACTGCGCCCAACACGAGGCATCAACTGCATGAGCCCCAGCGCCCCGGCCGTGGAACGCGCATCGACGGCAAAACCGCTTTCCTGGCGGATTACCCCGTAGACCCAGCTTGGATCAAGATCGTGCTCGGCGGCATTGTTCTCAACGATATCGCGATACACCAGCGGAAAACGCAGATCCAGATCATTAAAGTGCCCGCTTCGCTTCAGACTTACGATGGCGCGGTCGTGCCATCCCCAATCCCCAGCAACAAGGGCGGCGGCCTCCAGCTCCTGTTTATTCATGCCGGCCGTGGTCCATTCCCATTGCGCACGAGCGCTTGTCACGTCGCCGATGGCGTAGAGTTCGCGCGCGGCCTGCATGCCTGGTCGCTTGAGCACGGCCTCAACGTCCTGCCGATTCACCTTCACGGCCTGATGTTGCATGACATAGCCGATCTGCAGCCGATCGGCAGCGAGAAAACTATAGTAGTTGCGGTCCGCTGCCACCAACGCATAAAGGTAGCGCGCCTTGGCGGTCTGTCCAGTTTCCTCCATGATGCGAGCCGTCCAGTACCACCAAAAACGATCCGTCTGCTCATCCTTACCCAAGTTAGCGACAACGCGTTTTGCCAGCGCCCAGTCGCTCTCGCGCACGGCCGCCCGCAAGGCCCAAACACGCAGATCACTATCGAGCGCATTGTCGGGAACTGCCGCAAACCATTGAACCGCCATTGGCGAATGGCGTTGCGTCGCGAGCATCGCCAAGGTGCCGACAACCTCGCCATTGTCCTTCGCCAGCAGTGGATAGCGTCCGCGCAAGCTCTCCCATTGCGCCATCGCCGCCTGCGGATTGCGGTACGCCAAACGCATGATGCCGTGCTTGACGATCATGCTGGCGCGCGCGTTATCCACCGGATAGCCGAGCTTACGAAGCTCCTCCGCCGGTTTGCGATGCATTTCCTGCCACCGTCTTACCCAGGTACGCTGCTCGGTGTCGAGGTATTGCTTTGCCAGCTCACCCGCGAAACTTGGCTGGTGATGCGCCATTAACAGCTCTATTCGTTTCCACACAAGCTCATCGGTTAGATAACCCTGTTCGCGCGCGGCGCCGAAGACCGCATTACAGACCGAAGGCAGTCGCTGCTCCGTGAGCCAGAGCTTTTCGATTTTCGCGGAAAGCTCCTTGGTATTGCCGCTGGTGTTGATTACCCGGTTTAGATACAAACATTGCAGCGCCGGGTCATCGTTCGCACGATACTCATGCATGAAAGTGTCCCACGCACCGCGAGTCGCCAGCTCATTGAGCCAGCGCGTGCGCAGCTGAGCGCTGATGGGGGCGAAGTCATTGCGCTCGATGAAGCGGTGGATATCTTCGTCGCTGGAGCTAGCGAGACGGTCCTTTAGAAACTCGTAACGCAGATAACCCTGCAGCACATAACCGTCTAGTTTTCGATAAAGACTCTCAAAGCGCTGTACGTCATCGGCATTGATGGCCTGCAACGCAGCGAGATAGTCATGGCGCTGGCGATCGAGGTCGCCGTCCGGCGTGTCCGCCCAGGTGCACGCGTAAACCAATAGCGCCAAGAATCCGGTAAGTGCGCGAGCCGCGCAGAGGTTATGCATAGAACGGATACGGACAAGCCAGTCCCTGGTGTCGCATGCCACTGCGCCCACGCTTCAGAGCGGGCGCCTCCTGTACGCGTAAAACAAAATGATTATTCCCAAGAATACCATGGGTAAGCTTAGGAGCTGGCCCATGGTAAACCAGCCGAAAGCGAGATAACCGAGTTGCGCGTCTGGCTCGCGCACGAACTCCACCAAAAAGCGGAACACGCCATAACCAATCAAGAAAACACCCGATAGGGCGCCTAGCGGTCTTCGCTTGGCGGAATAGAGCCACAGGATGACGAATAGCAACACACCCTCCAGCGCAAACTCGTAGAGCTGCGAGGGGTGACGCGGCTCGGAACCGGCGCCGCGAAACACCACGCCCCAAGGGAGATCGGTGACCCGACCCCAGAGCTCGTGGTTAATAAAGTTGCCGATACGTCCGGCGCCCAGCCCTACGGGTACGAGCGGCGCAATAAAATCCGTAACCGCGAACCAAGGACGTTGCGTCTTGCGGGCATACAGAACCATGCTGATAAGCACGCCGATGAGACCACCATGGAATGACATCCCCCCCTTCCAAATCTGTACTATCTCCAAAGGGTGGGTTAGATAGTGGCCAGGATTGTAGAACAGCACGTAACCCAGACGCCCGCCGACAACGACCCCGAAGGCGATGTAGACCAGCAGATCGGAAATCTCCTGCTTGGCCCAACCCGAATCCGGCCGTCCGGCGCGATACACGCCCAGCCACCAGCCGCCGATGAATCCAAGGATATACATGAGCCCATACCAATGGATCCCTAGCGGGCCGATCTTGATGGCGATAGGATCGAAGTCCGGTGCTTTCAACATGTCATGGGTGTGGACCGGGAGGCGGACCACTCGTTCGACAGCGTCCGTTCCGGCGTGGTAATTATGACCCGACTGAGATGATAGTGCGTGCGTCCCAGATTCGCACGCGCTGGTCGCGAAAGTCCGCTTCCAGAACAGGCGTTGCCCGCGCTGCCGCCGGTGGCTGCCAGCCCTCAGTATAGGTAACGATCAGACCGTCGGGATGAGCGACACACCATCCGGGCGCATCAGCGGCGTCGATTACTTCCAGAGGTACGGTCAACCGGCCCGCGAACTGAAACTGTCCGTCGTAGTGACCCACATGCGCGATCGCGATCTCTTCGCGCTGCGCGTTGGCAAGGTACTTGGCAACCTTATCGGTTCCGTAGAGCTGGTCGAATTGAGAGCTGATCGCCAGTTGCGCTATCACCAATATGGCGATCACACCGCCAGCGATATTCATGATCCGCTGTCGCATCCCCGGTACCGGCAACCAGGCGAGCAGCATGCCCACCCCGGCAATGGCCATGCCAATGAACACGGAGCGTTGCTCCCAAAGCATATCGGGCAATGCCTCAATCCGGGGCAAACCGGGAACCGCAGCCAGAATGCCGCCCAGCGCGACAATAGGAAATCCCATGCTGGCGAACACGCTGTCGCCGCCAACGTATTTGAGATCTTCCGCCAGTAATAGATAGCCCATACCGAGCGCAAACGCCGGCAACAGCGGCAACAAGAACTGCGGCTGCTTCACGCTGAACAGTGATAGCACAACAATGGTCGGCCAGGCCCAGAACAGACAAAAGGCAATACCGGCGTTTGTCTTCTGCCGGCTTATCCGGCCCAGGCGCATCCATACCAGCGGGAAGATTGACCAAGGCAACGTCACCACCACCAAGGCGGCCAGGTACCACCACCATGGACGCGTGCTGGCGAACAGATCCACCGGCACTGCGGGCAATGGATTGGAGAATAATCGGTCAATGTACGCCGTGCCGCCCTTACTTGCGACCACAAACAGGCCTGCGCCCGCAATTAGCAATGCCAAGAACACAGCCTTGATGGTATCCGCGTACCATCGTCCCGAGCGCGGTCGATCACTAGCGCTCGCCCAAAATGGTAGCAACAGCGCTAGCGGACCAAGATAGATAAGAGCGCCGAAGCCGCTCGAAAGTATGCCCAGGCCCAGACTGGCGCCCAGCAGCAGCCAGGCATAGCGACTTTGATGGCGCCACATAGCGACAATCGCGACTGCACCCAGGAGCGTAAAAAAAACCAGCAGCATATCTCCCATCGACAGCGTGAGGTAAAACGCCCAGAACACCATCCCCATGAGCAGCACGGGTGCGTAGTGTCCGACATTGACCTCCTCCGGCCACAGTGATCTTGCGAGCCGGCCCGTCAAGTAAACGCTGGCCAAACCGAACAACGCCGGCAGAATTCGCGGCCACCAATCGTTGACACCCAGCACGCTCCAGCCGAGGTTAATCAACCAGAAAAGCAATGGCGGCTGTTGTGTGTAGAGCGTGCCGTTGAGGGAAGGAACAAGCCCGCCACCATGCGTCCACATTTCCCAGGCGACGGCCAGTGTGCGCGTTTCATCCACTGGCCACGGCGAGCGCGCGAACAGTGCCGCCAGCACCGGCAGCAGCCATAAAGTGGTCCAGGTAAGACCTGCTCGCAGCGCCGGCGAGCGCGATGATTTCCGTTTCTTAGCCGGCGCCCGCGTGGCCAGACGCGGCGCGGCAACGTCACCGATCTCGATCTCTTCAACCACGAGCTTCTCGAGCTCGTCGAGACCGGGGGTCCGGTCCTCGCCCTGCCCGTACCTCGATCCGCGCTGGCCGCGCTTAGCCTTGGATTGGGGGTGCTTGCCCAACAGAAATGACAATGGATTTGGCATACTGGAACAATACTCGCGACGACTACGGACGCCGGCGGACGCCGGCGGCTAATTACTAAGGATAGTAGGCCAAAGCTTGCCGTGCACTGGCCTGCAGGTGTGACCTGCCGCTAGCCAAAAACCCATAATATTCAAGGACAAGCGCGCTTTGCTCTACGCGCACTGTTGTACGGCCAACGTGCCGCTGCGGCCATCGACCTCACCCTCGACCAGATCGCACACCGGGATGGCTGCACTCGCTCGCAGCAGCTCCCGCGCCTGGTCGCCCAAGCGGACGAATCGCACCGGCACCTCCTTAGCCCGCACCAATAGCTCGCGGAATAACGTGAGCTGCGCCATCCCTTCGATCTCGGCATGTATCGTCAGCACGTTGATTCGATCAGGAACAAACAACGACAGGTAGTGATCGACCAGCTTCGTCTCGGGGTACTCAGGGCGGCCGAGCAATTCGTCCAGCGTGGGCAGAGTTGTCGGCACCTGTAGCGTTTTGTACACCGTGTCGCCCACGCGCGGATAGAACGCGTGCGTGCCGCGTGCGTCACTAGCATAGGTGAGACCCGCGTCATCATAGGCCGCGAGACTATAACTGTTGGCCTGCCAGCCGGCGGCACCGGCCGTCGTCGCTGGTTCTTGGAAAACGTGCTCGAACTCCCGGCGCGCCTTGCCAAACTCGGCAAATACCTGCGTGCACGTCATGCGCGCAAGCCCATCCTGCCAACGCACATGATCGTAACAATGGATCCCCACCTCGTGGCCATGATCGCGGGCGCTGCGCATGACCCCGGCATTGCTTCGTGCGATGTGGGGACCCGGCAACAGCACACCGTTCATTAGCGTACGCAGCCCGTATACTTGTACGACGCTGGTCCGTCTGACTTTGCGGAAAAAACCGGGACGAAAAATGCGCCTGATGGCGCGGCCCGTGTTGTCCGGGCCCAGCGAAAACAGGAATGTCGCTTTGATGCCGAGCTCGCCCAACAAACCCAGCAAGTTCGGCACGCCGATGCGCGTACCCCGCTCGGTGTCTATATCAACTTTGATCGCAACGACGATGTCGCGCATGCGTCGGCAATCGCAGGCGCACGTCGCTAGGCGACCTGCATGGCGCTGGAACCGAGCAGATAATAATCGAGCGTCCTGCGCAGCGCAGTTTCCAAGTCGGTGCGTGGCTTCCAGCCGAGATGCTGCTCGGCATTCTTGATGGACGGCACGCGCGTCATAATATCTTGGTATCCTTGACCGTAATAATCGCCAGACCCCACCGTCACCAACTTCACCTGCTGTGCGCGTTCCGCGCAGCCAGGATAGGTACCGATGATAGCGATAAGTTTTTCTGCAAGCTCTCGCACGGATACATCGTTGGCCGGGTTACCGATGTTGAATATACGACCGTCGGCACAGCCGTTCTTGTTTTCTATGATGCGCATAAGCGCATCGATACCATCGTCGATGTAGGTAAAGCTGCGCCGCTGGTTACCGCCATCCACCAACTGAATGTCTTTACCGTGAAGCACGTTACTGATGAACTGGGTCAGCACGCGTGAGCTGCCCTCCTTGGGCTCCATGATGTCGTCGAGTTTTGGCCCGATCCAGTTGAATGGTCGAAACAGCGTAAAGTGCAGACCCTGCTGCTGGCCGTACGCGTAGATCACACGATCGAGCAGTTGCTTGCTGCAGGAATAAATCCAGCGCTGCTTGTGGATCGGTCCGAGAACGAGATTTGAGTTTTCTTCGTCAAAGCTCGCATCACTGCTCATGCCGTAGACCTCGGAGGTCGAGGGAAAGAGCACGCGTTTACCGTAGCGCACGCACTTGCGCACGATATCAAGGTTGGCTTCGAAGTCGAGCTCGAATACCCGCAAGGGCTCGCGTGTGTAGCTGGCCGGCGTCGCGATCGCTACCAGCGGCAGTACCACGTCACACTTCTTGACGTTGTACTCGATCCATTCACGATTGATGGTAATGTCGCCTTCGACAAAGTGGAAGCGCTCGTTATGCAGGCAATCATCAAGCTTGTTGTCCGCCATATCCATCCCGTAGACGAACCAATCGGTGTCCTTAAGGATGCGCTCGGTAAGGGCGCTGCCGATGAAGCCGTTGACGCCCAGGATCAATACCCTAACACTCATCATTTACTCCGCTATCAGGCAGTTGCTGTTGTCGTCGATGACTCGAGCGCATGCTCGAGTGCTTGCCCTATCCGTAAACCCGACAATGCCGTGGCCGCGTCCGTCTCCGCTTCGCCTTCCCACTGCACCCGCAACAACTCAAGGCTTCCTTTGCCGGTCGCGATACGCGGCGGCGTCACCGCTAGTACCTCACCGCGAGCGCCCTTGCCGCTTTTTTGCGGCAGCGCCCACCAGATATACAAACGCCTACCAGCAACCTCGGTAAAGGCGCCCGGGTAGGGGTGCGTGACAGCCCGGATCAAATTGAAGATAGCATCAGCGCTCAGCGTCCAATCGATGCGTCCATCCTCGGGGCCACGGCGCGCGCACGTGGTGGCCTGCGATTCGTCCTGGGCGCGGCGCGGCGCGGTGCCGCGCGTGAGATCATCGAGCCGCCGCGCCAGTAGCTTGCGCGCGGCGGCCGTCACTTTGGCAAAGACCTCGCGCACGTTTTCCCGCGGCCCAATTGTCACCGCCTCCTGATCGACGATGTCACCGGCATCGGCGCGAGCGGTCATATGATGCAGCGTCACCCCGGTCTTGCGTTCACCGTGAATGATTGCCCAATTAACCGGCGCGCGGCCGCGATATTTGGGCAGCAGCGAGCCATGCATGTTGAAGGCGCCCAGGCGCGGTAGCGCCAGGATCTCGGGACTGATCAAGTTGCGGTAATAAAACGACAAGATGAGATCCGGTTTCAGCACACGTATGCGCTCGATCCACTCAGGCGTATTCACCGAGGCCGGCGTATGCACGGCAATGTTGTGGCGGCGCGCGAGCTCTGCCACCGATTGAAACCAGATCTGTTCCCCGGGGTCGTCCGCGTGTGTAATCAACGCCAAAACATTTTCCTTACGGTCGATCAACTCCTGCAGGCAGGAGTGACCCACGTCGTGATAGGCGAATACCAGGATGCCGGGCTTAGCGCTTGCTCCTTCCAATATCTCGCGTATCACGAAACGCGGCCGGCGTCGTACCTCGAGGTAAATACGACCGACATACTCGCCGATGATCCCCAATCCCAGGATAGCCAGGCCAACGAGCAAATACAAAATCGCAAACAAGGTGAACACACCTTCCGCTTCTGGACCGACGATGAGGCGGCGTACAAACAGGAAGATCACGAATAGCCCGCTCAGCAGCGCGATCACCATGCCAAACATGGTGAACACCTGCAGCGGTACCAGCGAGAACCCGGTCATCAAATCAAAATTGAGTCGCACCAGGTTGTGCAGCCGATACTTCGAGGTACCGGCGGCGCGTTCGGCGTGCGCCACTTCCACCTCCGCTGGATTGACGGCGAAACTCATCGCCAAGGCGGGAATGAACAGTGACACTTCGCGACTGGCCACGATCTGCTCGATGATCTGGCGACGGTACGCGCGCAGCATGCATCCCTGATCGCGCATGTGAATCTGCGTTGCCTGCTCGCGCAGGAAATTTACTAGCTTTGAAGCATAGCGCCGGAACCAGCTGTCCTTGCGCTGCTGCCGATAACCCCCAACCACGTCATGACCCGCATCGATGGCCGCGAGCAGCTTCGGGATCTCCTCGGGCGGGTTTTGTAGGTCAGCATCAAGCGTGACAACCACATCGCCCTGTACGTGCTCAAACGCCGCCATGATGGCCATGTGCTGACCGAAGTTGCCGTTAAAATCAATGACACGAACCTGCTGCGGCCGGCGCCGGTGGAATTCACGCAAGAGTGTGAGCGAGGCATCGCGTGAACCGTCATTTGTGAAAACGACCTCCCAGGGCTTGCCGAGGCTGTCAAGCACCGCCTCCAATCGCGACATCAATGCCGGTAAATTCTCGGCTTCGTTGTAAACCGGTACGACTACGCTCACATAGGTTTTCACGTTGCTCCCCTCCCAAACAGCTCGGCCATCGTCGTTATCACGCGCTGCTGCTGAGCGTCGCTCATGGATGGGAACAACGGCAAGCTGACGATGCGCTCGCCTATATGTTCGGCGTGCGGGAACTGGCCAGGCTGGAACCCGAAGCGCTGCCGGTAATACGCGTATAGATGTGCACACTCATAGTGCAAGCCGGTGCCAATATTGCGCGCCTTCATCGCCGACATGAACCCTTCCCGGTCCATCCCGGCTGCCTCCGGATTGATCAAAGGTGTATACAAATGCCAGGCGTGGCGGTGCTCATATGCCGGCGTGCCGGGCCGGGTCAATTCACGCCACTCGGCGAGCTCGTGTTGGTAGCGCTCGGCAAGCTCGCTGCGCCGGGCGATGAAGCCCTCGAGCGCAGGCAGCTGATGCAAACCAAGCGCCGCTTGTATATCCATCATGTTGTACTTGTAACCGGGTGCGATAACCTCATAGTGCTGGCTACCCTCTTTGCCGAAGCGGTTCCAGGCGTCCCGATCGATGCCATGGAAACGCAGCACCGAGATGCTGCGTGCCAGTTGCTCATCGCGTGTGGCAACACAACCGCCCTCACCGGTGGTCATATTTTTATTAGGATGGAAACTGAACACCTGGGTGTCGCCAAAACTGCCGATCCGCCGGCCCTTGTACTCCGTGCCTATGGCGTGCGCCGCATCCTCGATCACCCGCAGGCCGTGCTCGTGCGCCAGCTCGTACAACGGGTCGAGATCGACGGGCAGGCCAGCGAAGTGCACTGGTACGATCGCCCGCGTGCGCGCAGTGATGGTGGCGGCTGCAGCAGCAACATCCATATTAAAGGTGTGTGGATCCACATCCACCAGCACCGGGCGACCCCCAGCGAGCACGATGGCATTGAGCGTGGCGGCGAAAGTGAGGGGTGTAGTAATGACCTCATCGCCGTCGCGCAAACCCAGCGCGAGCAACGCCAAGTGCAGGCCAGCCGTGGCTGAGGAAAGCAATACGCAGTGCGGCGCTCGCAGGTAGACCTTTAGGTCCTCCTCGAAGCGTTTCACTCGCGGCCCGGTAGTGATCCAGCCAGACTCGAGGCACGCGACAACCTCGGCGATCGCCTCCTGACTGATACTAGGCCGCGCGAACGGCAGAAACTCGTCGTTCATCCGTTCTCCCGTCAACTGCGACTCACCAAGTAAACGCCAGCAATGATGATCAAAATGCCGGTAATGCGTGTGAATGAAAGGTTATCTTGGAATAGGTAGTAGCCGCCGATCGCATTAACGATATAACCGATACTGAGCATCGGATACGCGTAGCTCACCTCGACACGCGAGAGCACCAACAGCCACACCAACACGCTGACTACGTAAGCAAACAGCCCGGCCAACACGAACGGGCTCGCCGCCACTTGCAGCGCAACTGGAACAATGTTAGCGCGAGAAAACTCGAAGTAGCCGACACGCTGCATCCCTTCCTTCAGCAGCAACTGTGCCCCTGCATTAAGCAATACACCCAACAAGATCAGTGGTAGATATTTCATGGGAGGTCTAGTCCCTGCCAGCCGAACCTGGCGTTTGCTGCGCGTAACCGTTTGAGGTACATGAACAAGCTGGCGCCCAACTTTCCACAATTTCCCTATCCGGTCAACCGCGCGGCCTTGCAAGTGCCTATCCAGGCCCGCCGGGTGATTATCTTAAGGCGCCGACGCGCTTATTCGGCTCAGGTCGACCAGCCTAGGATCGGGGGATCACCGCTGCATAGGCTTCCAGCCGCATCTTGTCGGTGCGAAACATCTCCGGCACGCGTGGCACCTCTTTGATCACGATGGGGTCCGCGTACAGGTCTTTTAACCTATCGAGATATTCCACGTGCGTGAGTACGATGGTTCGCGGATGTTCAGTCACCAATGCCTTGAGTTTGTCGTAGTCGTAGATCTCCGGCGGTATTAAGGTCACCGGTCGGATGTAAAAACCCGGGCCACGGTGGGTGCTCTCCCAGCAGAGAACGCGCCACTGCGGCCAGGGCGCAATATCCTCTGCCGCCGTGCGCACCTCTTTGGCAAACGGCCGGATACCGCCAATGCTGTTGCCGTACGGTACTGCCCCCCCGAACCACAGTAACAGTATCAGACTGGCCGTAGCGGCAAGCCAGCCGCTCGCATTCAATAGCCGCGGGTGAGTCGCGGACACAGTCATCAGCCAGTCGGCAACCATGAGGGCGGCAAACGGCAATGCCGGCAAAATGTAATAGCTGCGACGCGATTCGGTACCCGTGAGAAAAACAAAGATCAAAAGCACCGCCCAGATGATCCAGCGGGAACTGGGCGACAGATTCTTCCACTGCCGTATCGCTCGGAAAATGGCGAATGGCAGAAAAGCGCTCCAGGGGAACTGGTACAAGGGGAGCGCCTGGAAATAGGTATAGATCGGTCCGTAATGGTCGTAGGCGTTAAAGTAACGCACGAAATTTTCACGAAACACCAACCATAGGCCGCTCGAGCCGTACTGCTCACCACCGACCATTACCGACAGCACGAACGGTATCAAGTAGATAACGCCCGCCAGCAGACCAGCTGAAACGAGTGACAAGCGCAGATGCTTGCGCCAGTTCTGCTCCCGCAGCAGCTCGGGTATCAGAACTAGGACAACGATCACCGGCGCAACCAAACCCTTCATCCATGACGCTACGGCCAGGATCAGAAAGAAGCCGAGGTAAGTGACGAAGCCGGGCCGGTCTTTGCGTTCAAAATACCAAGTAATCGCTGCCACGGTGCCGGCGAGGTTGAGCATGTCGGCCGTTGCGACCCGCCCCCAAAACACAAACATGAAGGACGTCGCCAGAATCCAGCCGGCTAGCAGACCCGTCGAGCGGTTAAGCAACCTGCTGCCCAGGCGGTAGGTGCACCAGACCACCACCAGCGCCGCGAGCACCGAGGGCAGTCGCGCTGCCCACTCGTTGAGCCCGCCGAACAGCACGGCAAACATCGCCATCAGCCAGTACGAGCCGAGCGGCTTGTCGTAGTACTCGCTGCCCCAGTAGTAAGGATGCAGGTAATCACCCGAACGGATCATCTCATCAACGGTGACGACCCAGCGTTGTTCCTGACCCCAAAACTGCCCGCCCCCGAGTGCAAGCGCCAACAACACCGCCGCGCCGGCAAGTAGATAGAGGGTCTTCGATGAATCACTCCACAGGAGTCTTGCGATGGGCATGATTGATCCCCGGTGAAAAAATGACGAGATTACTGATGCATTCTCATGGGCTCGATGGACCGTGGCAGAGCGGCGAGCGCGAACCCCGGCGCCGGCGCCGCCGCATCCTCTTTAGGACGCAAAATCAATGCGACGTGAAGACCTTTGCGTTTTTCTTCATTGAAAAATCGTGCCGGCGCGCGCAATCGCTCTCTCACTACGATTGCCTGCGGCAGCAGATCTTGCAACTGATCCCGATCCTTGATGCGCGCTAACACTATCGTTCGGGGGTGCTCGGCAATGAATTTTTTCAGCTCATCGGTGTTGGCAACATAAGGCGGAAAATTCACTGCGCGGATGTAGAATTGAGGATCGCGCGAGGTGTCAGACCAAAGCACCATCCTCCAATCGGACCAGGGGGCAATGCGCTCAGCTGCCGTGTGAATCTCTCTTGCCAAAGGCCGCATGCCACCAATGCTGTTACCGTATGGCACAGCTGCGCCGAACCAAAGTAAAAGAATCAGGCTTGCGAAAACCGGAATCCACGCGCTCGCACGCAGCAAGCGCGGATAGTTCGACGACACGGCCATAAGCCAATCCGCAATCATGAGGGCGGCAAACGGCAATATCGGCAAAATGTAATAACTGCGCCGTGAGCCGCTGACGGTGAGAAAAACAAACACCAAGAAAACGGACCACACTACCCAACGCGAGGCCGGTGTCATGGACGGCCAACGCCGCACTGCTCCGACAATGGCAAACGGCAAGAAAACACTCCACGGGAACTGGTACAGCGGTAGATAGTAGAAATAAATATAGAAGGGTAGTTTGTGATCAAAAGCATTAAAGTATCGAACAATATTTTCGCGAAAAACCAACCACAGGCCGCTCGACCCGTACTGCTCACTCCCGACGAGCACCGACAGCGCGAACGGTACGAAGTAAATGGCCGTGCCAAGCGCGCCGGCAAACAACAGAGATACGTGCAGGTGACGGCGCCAGTTCTGCTCGCGCAGCAGATCGGGGATCAACACTAGGATCGCAACTGCCGGGGCAACTAGGCCTTTCATCCATGAAGCCACGGCCAGGATCAGAAAAAATACGGAATAGGTAACAAAACCGGGCTGATGTTTGCGCTCAAAATACCACGTCACGGCGGCGATGGTGCCGGCCACGTTCAACATATCGGCCGCGGCGATCCGCCCCCAGATCACAAACATGACCGTGCTCGCCAGGATCCAACCGGCGAGCAAACCCCTCGAGCGGTCAAGTAATCTGCTGCCCAGGCGGTAGGTGCACCAGATTGCGCCAAGCGCCGCCAGCACCGACGGCAGCCTGGCTACCCACTCGCTGAGTCCGCCGAAAAGCTTGGCAAAGATCGCTATTAACCAGTACGAGCCTAAAGGCTTATCGTAGTACGCCTCGTCCCACAGGTAGGGATGCAAGTAGTCGTGCGAGCTTAACATCCTGTCCGTGATGACCGCCCAGCGCCACTCGGAACCCCAAAGCTGTGCAGCACCGAGGGCAACGAACAGCAGGATCGCGGCGGTTGCAAACAGGTAGATCGGCTTGGCGGAATCGCCCCAAAGCAGTTTGGCAAGTGTCATCCAGACTCCCGACAGTAAACTGCGTGTATCCTCATTCCTTTTTGCACCCACCGCCATGTTCGGCGCGGGAAACGCGCGATCTTATGGCGTCATCCGCTTTAATGAAACACGTTTCCCAGCAAAACGGCGCCGCTCCGCATCCCAACAGGCGATAGGTCATGGCAGCCCCGGCTGGTTAACCAACAGAGCATGGTGACCCTTTTCGGCGATCACCCGTAGCTTCCCTTCAGAGCGACGGCGCAAGTCCTCGAGATTTGCCCGCTCCGTTACTAGATAAATCGTTTGCGGCGCGCGCAGGCGTTGCCAGGCTGTTTCGTCATCGATTATCCAACGGCTGGTGTCCTCCACTGCGGCGCCGAACGCCAGCTCGCCCCTCCAGTTTGCCACGGTTACCAGCTGCCCCAGATAAACGGGCAGATCCTGATAATAGGCGCGGTAGGTCATGACTTCGTCTCCCGGCCGCAGGTGCGACTTGAGCGTCATGGCGAGCGACTTGATGGACCGCTGGGAGTCTAGGAGTCTAACTGTGGCAACGACAGTGTCAACGCGCCTAGGAAGACTAGCCAGGTGACAATGATCGCCAGCAATCCGGCAGATAGCCCATGAAGCCGACCCGCAATAAAGGGCGCAAACCCTGCCAGTAACAAAGCGCCTGCCAATGCATAAGCATGCCAACCGAGTGCCACCATTACTTCCTGGTGAGATGCAAAGTGAACGACCAGCGCGAGCGCGACACCCCCCGACACGCCAACAGCCAACAACGCCCAAAAAGCCGCGCGCACGCTTACATCCTCCGCCTGATCCCACATGTACGCGAGGTAACGCGCAATCAGTAGCGCCAGCGGCGGCAGTAGCGGCAGGATGTACGGGATAAGCTTCGAGCTGGAAAGCGAGAAAAACGCCAGCACCAGCACAGCCCACAACAGTAGAAATAGCTCTCGGCTACGCTGGTGCCGCCGTGCCCAGGACACAGGCAGATTAGCCTTCACCGATTGAACCAGGAAGATCGTCCACGGGTAGAACCCCAAGAGCACCACGGGCACGAAAAACCAGACCGGCTCGTAGCGGTGGTGTACCCGGGTCAGATAGCGCAAGAAATGCTCATGCACGAAATAGAAATAGCTGAACTCCGGGTTTACCCAGGCAACGACGAGGTGCCAAGGTGCAGCAATAACAAGAAACAGCGCGGCGCCCGAAAGCAGATACATTTTTTTCAACTGGCGCCATTCACCCATTACCGCAATCCAGGTGCCGATCACCAAACCCGGCAACACGAAACCGATCAAACCTTTGGTCAAGGTCGCGAACGCGGCAGACGCGTAACAAGTCCACATATAAGATCGACGGCTGTGACCCGGCGGCTGCTCCACGCCGAGGAGAAAAGCGAGCAAGGCGACTGTGATCATGACGCTCACGGCCATGTCGAGCGTAACTGCCCGGCCGAGCTCGTAGTACAGCGGGTTCGTGGCGAGCACGGCCGCTGCCAACAGACCGGTGCGGCGGTCGTAGAGTCGTCGGCCAGCTAGATACACTGCGAGACAGCCGAGAACCGCGAACAACGCGGGCCACAGTCGCAGCGACCATTCGCTGACGCCAAATGCCTCGATGGTGCCGGCCTGCAACCAGTAGAACAGTGGCGGTTTCTCGAAATACTTGACGCCGTTGAGCCGTGGCGTGACATAGTCGCCAGTCACCACCATCTCCCGTGGAATCTCCGCGTAACGTCCCTCATCGGGTTCCCAAAGCGCGCGCTTGCCGAGCGCGAACCCGAACAGTAGCGTGAGCACCAGCAGTAGTAATAGCGTATCGCGCAGCGCGGACGCCGGCACTGGTGGTCGTTGGCCTCTGGGGTCACTACCAGTGAACACGCGAGTCATCAACTAATCGTGGCTAATGTCCTGGACGTTGCCAGACTATCATCGGCAGCGCTGATGCGATTGTCCTCACGCGCCAAGCTCTAGTGCGTGCCTGCCGGCGGATGTTGCAAAGGGCTGCACAGCCTTGTCACGCTCCAATAGGAACGAAGCAAGTTTTCCCTGGCGCTATGATATAAGAAACCAAACTGCCTGTGGGCTATTTAGGGTTCCGATCATAAGACTCTGTTAAGATACGAGAGTGAAATCCGACGTTCGCAACAATCGTCTGATCAACGAAACCAGCCCCTACCTGTTGCAGCACGCGCATAATCCGGTGGACTGGTATCCCTGGAGCGAGGAGGCACTAGCGCGGGCACGGCAGGACGACAAGCCAATACTGCTGTCTATCGGCTACTCCGCATGCCACTGGTGCCATGTCATGGAGCACGAGTCCTTCGAGGACAAGCACGTGGCCCGGATCATGAACGACAAGTTTCTGTGCATAAAGGTCGATCGCGAGGAACGGCCGGACCTGGACAAGATCTACCAGACTGCACATCAGATTCTGGTGCAACGTGGCGGCGGTTGGCCACTCACCATGTTTCTTAAGCCCGACGATCTAATGCCCTTTTTTGGCGGCACCTACTTTCCAAAGGAGCCCAGGCATGGTTTGCCGGGATTCGTCGATGTGCTGCAGCGAGTGGAGCAATTCTATCGCGAGCAACGGGGCACGCTGGACCAGCAAAGCGTCTCGCTCGCTGAGATCTTCACGCGCATTCAACCGCAGGCCCCGGAAACCAATGTGCAACTAACACCGGAGGTGCTAAACCGCGCGTACAGTGAGCTGAAGCAGCAGTTCGATCCGCATTACGGTGGCTTCGGTTCGGCGCCTAAGTTTCCGCATCCGCCTTCGATCGAGCGTACCCTGCACTATTGGGCGCAGGGCGTAATCAACAAGAATGCAGACGCGCTGGCACTGCACATCGCTCTTCATACACTGAAGGCGATGGCTGCCGGCGGCATCTACGATCAGCTTGGTGGTGGTTTCTGCCGCTACGCCGTCGATCAGGCCTGGACGATTCCGCATTTCGAGAAAATGCTCTATGACAACGCGCAACTGCTATGCCTTTACAGTGACGCCGCCGTAGCGAGCGGGGATCCGCTCTATCGGCGCATCGCACTAGAGACGGCGCACTGGGTCATGCGGGAGATGCAGGCACCGGCAGGAGGCTATTACTCGACGTTGGACGCCGACTCCGAAGGGGAAGAAGGTAAATTCTACGTCTGGACCTCCGAGGAGCTACAGCAATTGCTGAGCACAGAAGAATGGTCGGTGGCCGAAACACGCTATGGTCTCAACACAGCGGCCAACTTTGAGGGCAAATGGCATCTCAACGTGCGCGCCGAGCTTGATAAGGTTGCGCAAGATCGGAAGCTTTCGTCGCAACGTACAGGCGAGTTGCTGGAGAGCGCTCATGCCAAGCTATTGCGCGCGCGCGCGCAACGGGTGCGACCGGGTAGAGATGAAAAAATCCTGGCATCCTGGAATGGGCTGATGATCAAGGGCATGGCGCGCGCGGCGCGCCTGCTGGGCGAACCCGAGCTTATCGCATCGGCTGAGCGCGCTTGCGATTTCCTGCGCACCGAGTTGTGGCAGGGTGGACGCCTGCTTGCCACCGCCAAGGACGGGCGTGCGCATCTTAACGCCTACCTCGATGACTACGTATTCCTGATGGACGGGTTGCTCGAGTTGTTGCAAGCACGCTGGCGTGGCGCTGACCTTGAGTGGCTGCAGGCGTTGGCTGAGGTGGTGTTGACGCATTTCGAGAATAAAGCACAAGGTGGCTTCTATTTCACCTCCGACGATCACGAACGATTGATCTATCGCCCGATACCGACCTACGACGATGCTGTGCCATCGGGCAACGGCGTCGCCGCACACGTGTTGCTGCGCCTCGGCCATTTGTTAGGCGAATCAAGGTACTTGGCAGCCGCGGAACGGGCGTTGCAGGCGCTGTATCCGTCGATCATTCACGCGCCGTCGGCCCACTGCACCTTGTTGCTGGCGCTGGAAGAATATCTGTTTCCGACGCAGACCATCATCCTGCGTGGCAAGAGCGAAGACATGCAGCCGTGGCTTGAGCGTTGCAACCGCTCCTACGCACCGCGGCGCCAAAGCTTCGCCATCCCGCTCGATGCCGAGCCTCTGCCGGCGATGCTGGCGCTGCGCAAGCCGCTGGCGCCGGTCACGGCCTACGTCTGCGCCGGGCACAGTTGCCTGGCACCGCTTACCGAGCTGGGCGCGCTGGACACGGAGCTAGCGCTAGCGGAAGCACCAGCATCCGCTACTAACTGCTAGCCGCGTAGGCTAGGCGCTAGCGAAGTAACCGGGAATCAGGATCAATGCCCAAACAACTGGTACCTGAATCAACGCCACGAACACAGCCGCAGACGCGATGTCCTTAGCAATGCCGGAGAGCTCGTGGCGTTCCGAGCCGATGCGATTGACCAAGGTCTCGATCGCCGAGTTGAGCAACTCGACAATCAGCACCAGTAGCAGACTACCGAGCAACAGCGCGCGCTCGACGCCGGTACGCCCAAGCCACAATCCAAGCGGCGCCAGTACGACAAACAACGCCAGCTCCTGACGGAACGCGGCCTCATTAGTGATGGCGGCACGCAGGCCAGCCAGGGAATAGCGGGTGGCCCGCACGACGCGGGCGAGATCGAGTATGCCTCTCAGCGGTGCTGCCACCGTAACTGTTTACCGAGCAATGCGCACGGAATCAAGTGTGAGCACGTGATGCCAACATGCGATCCGGTGCTAATCCGGATAAAATCGAGCTTCTTTGAACCAAACAAACGCAACAAACCCGCCCGGTGATAGCTCGTGACACCCGCCCGTGAACCGGCCTATGTAAGCATACTATGGGGACGCGTTTTCCCGTTCTTGCGCTGGTGGCCGTTGGTCAACCGCCATACGCTGCGGGCTGATCTCATCGCCGGGCTCACGAACGCCGTTGTCGTGCTGCCTCAGGGTGTGGCCTTCGCCACCATCGCCGGGTTGCCGCCTGCCTACGGTCTCTACACGGCGATGATACCGCCAGTCGTGGCAGCGCTGTTTGGTTCGTCACGTCACCTCATCTCGGGCCCCACGACGGCGATCTCCATAGTCGTGTTTGCCACCATCAATCCACTGGCCGAACCCGGTAGCACAGAGTTCGTGAGCATGGCGATCACCATGACATTCCTCGCCGGCCTCTACCAGTTGGTGCTGGGGCTGGCGCGCATGGGGGCGCTGGTCAACTTCGTCTCGCATTCGGTGATCGTCGGTTTCACGGCCGGTGCCGCCATTCTCATCGTGACCAGTCAACTGAACCACTACTTCGGTGTGGAGATCCCGCATGGCGACTCTTTCGCCCACAAGTGGCAGGATTTCTTTTCTCAGTTCGACAAAGTCCAATGGCGTATCGCGGTGGTCGCCACCGTTACGCTGGCGGGCGCGATTGCGATCTTGCGTTGGCGGCCACGCTGGCCGGCGATGTTGCTGGCCATGACCATCGGCGGCGTAACAGCGTTCCTGCTCGGCGGCGAGAGCGTCGGCATAAAACTGGTTGGTGCGCTGTCGCAGGGTCTACCGCCGCTGTCGTTTCCCGACACCTCGCTCACCTCGCTAAAAAGGCTCGGTTCCGGCGCCCTCGCCATCGCCTTGCTCGGCCTAGTGGAGGCTGTTTCGATCGCCCGTTCCGTAGGGCTGCACTCCGGTCAGCGCATAGACGGCAACCAGGAGTTCATCGGCCAGGGGCTGTCCAACATTGTCGGTAGCTTCTTCTCGAGCTATGCGTCTTCGGGTTCGTTCACGCGCAGCGGACTGAACTATGCGGCGGGGGCGATCACGCCACTATCGGCTATCTTTGCCGCTATCGCGCTCGCCTTGATCGTGTTGTTGGTGGCACCGCTTATTGCCCACTTGCCGATTGCCGCGATGGCTGGCGTGATCGTTATCGTCGCCTATCGGCTGATAGACGTTCAACGTATCATCGACATTGCACGCAGCAGCAAGCGCGAGACGGCTGTCCTCATCACCACGTTCCTCGCAACGCTGTTCGTCGAGCTCGAATTCGCCATCTACCTTGGCGTCATGCTCTCGCTGATCTTTTACTTGATGCGCACGTCGCGTCCACTGGTGCATTCGGTCACACCCAATCCGCAATCTCACGGGCGCCAGATGATTGCTGACCCCAATCTCCCGAGCTGCCCGCAGTTAAGAATAGTGCGCATCGACGGCTCACTGTTTTTCGGGGCCGTCGATCATGTACAAAACACGTTGCAGTCGTTCTCCGAAACCTATCCAGAACAAAAGCATCTTTTGATCATCGCCAGCGGCATTAACTTCATCGATGTCGCCGGTGCAGAAATGCTCGTGCATGAGGCCCGCCGGCGCCGTGAGCTCGGTGGCGGTCTCTACCTCGCCAGGATGAAAAAAGAGTTCCGCCAGAGATTTGGGCGAGGCAGATACCTGCAACAGTTTGGCGAGGAAAATGTTTTTGCCTCAAAGGCCGATGCCATCGCCACGATCTTCGCGCGCCTGGACCGGGAACGCTGTGAACGCTGCTCGGCACGCATATTCACCGAGTGCCAACAGGTGCAGCGCCAGGACGAGACGATTACAGCGGCACCGACCACACGGACCTCACCCGAAACGGTCGACCAGAAAGTTGGAAGCTAAGGTACGAACGGCGGGTGGGCAGCGGGCGCCGTCGTCGGTTGGAAATCCGCATGGGACGATACGCGATGAGTGAATTCGATCGTCCTGCCCTCAACGTACTACCTGCAGACGGCCAATGACGACGCGGCCTCAATATGTGAGTGTGTTGTGGGCACGCTTCTTCCCGTTCCTGCGCTGGTGGCCGTTGGTCAACCGTGAAACCTTGCGACCGGACCTGACCGCCGGACTGACAAATGCCGTGGTCGCATTGCCCCAGGGTATGGCGTTTGCCACCATCGCCGGCCTGCCTCCCATCTACGGTCTCTATACGGCCATTATTCCAGCGATCGTCGCGGCGCTGTTCGGCTCATCACGCCACCTTGTTACCGGCCCGGCGGCACCGATCTCGATTGTGGTGTTCGCCACCATCAGTCCCCTGGCCGAGCCCGGCAGCGAGCACTTTGTGCGCCTGGCCATCACCATGGCGTTTCTCGCGGGCGCCTATCAGTTGATTCTCGGCCTTGCCCGACTGGGGGCGCTGGCGAATTTCATATCGCACTCGGTGGTCGTCGGTTTCACGGCCGGCGCAGCCATCCTCATCATCACCACACAGCTGAAACACTATTTCGGCATGCATATCCCCGAGGGTGAATCTTTTCTGCATACGTGGCGCGATTTCTTCGGACAGTTGGAGGCCATAAATTGGCGCGTGACCGTCGTCGGCACCGCCACGTTAATAAGCGCGGTCTTATTCATGGTCTTGCGGCCGCGCTGGCCTGGCATGTTGCTGGCGATGATTATTGGCAGCCTGTTTGCTTATTTCTTGGGCAACGAAGGTATGTCGCTTGTCGGTGCACTCCCACGCGACCTACCCCCGTTGTCGCTGCCGCACTACGCGCTCGGTTCGCTTAAGTCACTCGGCTCGGGAGCGCTTGCAATCGCCATGTTCGGGCTCGTTTCAGCAGTCTCCATCGGTCGCTCCATCGCCCTCAAATCCAGGCAACGCATCGATAGCAACCAGGAGTTTATCGGTCAGGGATTGGCGAACATCTTTGGTAGCTTTTTCTCGAGCTACCCGGCTTCAGGATCGTTTACCCGCAGTGGACTGAATTACACCGCCGGCGCTGTCACGCCGATGTCGGCCATCTTCGCCGCTGTTGCATTGGCCTTGCTCGTGCTGCTGGTGGCACCGCTGATGGCCTACCTGCCGATCTCTGTTATGTCGGCCATCATCCTGATCGCGGCCTACCGGCTGATCGACGTGCACCATATCCGCACGATCGCGCGCACTAGCAAGCGCGAGACGACAGTCCTCATTGCGACATTTCTCGCGACCCTGTTCGTCGAGCTCGAATTCGCGATTTACCTCGGGATGATTCTGTCGCTGGTGTTTTACCTCATGCGCACGTCACGCCCACAGATCGTGGCGCGCGCGCCGAATCCTAATCATCCCACCAGACGCATGAGCGCCGAGGACACGCGTTCGAGCTGCCCGCAGCTCAAGATCATCCGCATCGACGGTTCGCTCTTCTACGGTGCGGTAGACCACGTACACAACACGCTGCAGTCCTACTCCGAAACTTATCCTGAACAAAAGCACGTGCTCATCATCGCCAGTGGTATCAACTTCATCGATGTCGCGGGCGCGGAGATGCTGGTGCAAGAGGCCGAGCGCCGGCGCGCGCTCGGTGGCGGTCTTTATATGGCAAAGATGAAGCCCGAGGC
Organism: Candidatus Muproteobacteria bacterium; assembly: GCA_003251795.1. Lineage (GTDB taxonomy): Bacteria > Pseudomonadota > Gammaproteobacteria > Acidiferrobacterales > SPGG2 > SZUA-472. The sequence goes on along the minus strand of QKEI01000026.1, from coordinate 41,364 downwards.
GTACCGCATTCTCGAACGCGGTGGTTATCTAGAGCAGTTCGGCCGAGAAAACATCTTCGTCTCCAAGGCCGAGGCGATTGCAGAAATCTTCAAGCGCTTGGACCGACAAGTTTGCGAGCACTGCACGGCGCGCATCTTCACCGAGTGTCAGCAGGTACCGTACAAGGGCGAAGCCGTGCGGGCGGCAGCTAAGACACCAGGCTGAAGCCGGTTAAGCGGCGCTCGCGCCGGCACGCCAGACGAGATCGAGCGATCGCGCCGCGCGCACATCATCCAATCGCCGCACCGGCGTGGTGTGGGGCGCGCCGGTCACCTTTTCGGATTGCGTGCGTGCCTCCTCGGCGATCTCAACCATGGCAGCGATAAAACCGTCGAGTTCCTCTTTGCTTTCCGTCTCCGTGGGTTCGATCAGGAAGCACTCGGGCACCAGCAGCGGAAAGTACGTGGTCGGCGCATGGTAGCCTTTATCAAGCAGCCGTTTCGCTACATCCATGGCATTAACACCGGTCTTGTCTTTCAGTTTCTTCAGCGTCACGATGAACTCATGTGAGGCGCGGCGGTTCGGATAGGCCAATTCGAACCCCGCCTTCGCCAGTTGCGCCGCCATGTAATTGGCATTGAGCGTGGAAAACTCCGCTACCCGCTCCATGCCTTCGCGCCCCAATATCCGCGCATAGACGTACGCACGTAACAGTACGCCGGCATTACCCATGAATGCCGACAGCCGACCGATTGATTGCGGCAATGACTGCTCGGTCAACAAGCGAAACTCTTCGCCCTCTTTGCTGACGATCGGCACGGGCAGGAAGGGGCGCAACTTTTCGTTTGCGCCCACGGGTCCGGCACCCGGACCGCCGCCGCCATGAGGCGTGGAGTAGGTTTTGTGCAGATTGATGTGGATCACGTCGAAACCCATATCGCCAGGTTTGACCTTGCCGAGGATCGCATTGAGGTTAGCGCCGTCGTAATACAACAGTCCGCCGACGTCATGCACGACCTGCGCAATTTCGGCGATGTGCCGTTCAAATACGCCGAGCGTTGAGGGATTGGTCAACATCAGGCCCGCGGTTTGTGGACCGACGGCGCTCCTAAGCGCCGCGAGATCTACATCGCCGTCGGCGTCGGTGGGAATCTCCCGCACACTGTAACCGCACATAGTGGCCGTCGCTGGATTGGTACCATGAGCGGCATCTGGCACCAGGATCTCGCTGCGTTGCGCATCGCCCTGGGAGTCATGGTACGCGCGGATCATCGCTACGCCGGTAAACTCGCCCTGCGCGCCGGCCAATGGCGTGAGCGATACCGCCGCCATACCCGTGACGTCTTTCAGTATCTCCTGCAGCTCGTACATGCAGGCGAGAAATCCCTGACCGGTGCTCTCCGGTGCGTACGGATGGCGACCCAGGAACTGCGGCAGCATGGCCAGGCGATTACAGGCGCGCGGGTTGTACTTCATGGTGCAGGAGCCGAGCGGATAAAACTGCGTATCGATGGAAAAGTTCTGCTGCGACAAGCGGGTGTAGTGACGTACTGCCTGTAACTCGGACACTTCTGGCAGCAGCGGACGCTCCCTGCGCCGCAGCTGCGGCGGTATGGCGCTGACGTCGGCGCGGTCACGCGGTGCTTGCGACGAATTACGTCGGCCCGGTTGTGACAGCTCAAAAATCAACATGCTCCTTCTCCTCCTCGCTAGCTCTTTGGGGCAGCTTTCACCGCGCGGGGTGGATCGAGGCGGCGCCTGCTGATGATGCGTTGCATGTGCAACGCATAATTGTCGATTTCCTCCGCTGTGCGTGTCTCGGTTGCACACACGAGAATAGTCTCTCCTAGCTGCGGATAATGTTGCGTTACGTTATAGCCGCCGAGGATGCCTTGTGCTTCGAGGCCGCGCAGCACATCGGTTGCAGGCAGCTTGAGGCGCAACAACGCTTCGTGAAACACCGGTCGATCGAATACGCGTTCTACCCCAGCGACCGCCGTCAGCTTGTCGACGAGCGCGTGGGCGTTGGCATGACACTGAGCAGCCACGCGCTCCAAACCGTCCGGTCCGAGCAAGGCCATATGTAGCGTTGCCGCGGTCGCCAGCAGGCCCTGGTTGGTGCAGATATTTGAGGTGGCCTTGGAACGCCGAATGTGTTGCTCGCGAGCTTGTAAGGTTAGCGTGAAGCCAGGTTTTCCTTCGACATCCACGGTGCGACCGACAATGCGCCCCGGCATCTGCCGCACATAGGCTTGCTTGCAGCACATGAAACCGAAATACGGTCCGCCCGAAGATAGCGGCGCGCCGAGGGGCTGGCCCTCACCGACCACGATATCCGCACCGGTTGCACCCCATTCTCCCGGCGGTTTCAACAGCGCCAGCGACACAGGATTGACCACGGCGATGACCAGCGCCCCTTGCGCATGCGCCCAGTCCGTGAGCGCGTCGACCTCTTCCAACACACCGAAGAAATTCGGCTGCTGGATGACGAGAGCGGCACAATCGGCACCTTCGTGTGTTTTCACAGTGGCCAGCGCGGTGTGGCCACTGTCGTTGGCAAACGGTAGACCGATCAGATCGATGTGCTGATTACTGACGATACTGCGGGTCACACGACGATAGATCGGGTGTACGTTATCCGGCAGCAATACCCGCCGCGCTCCCTTGTGGCTGCGTACCGCCATCAATACCGCCTCTGCCAAGGCCGAAGCGCCGTCATAGAGCGAGGCGTTGGCAACATCCATGCCCGTGAGGCTAGCCAACATGGTCTGGAACTCGTAAAGCACCTGCAGGGTGCCCTGGCTGGCCTCTGCTTGGTAAGGCGTGTACGCACTATAAAACTCGCCGCGGGTGGCGATCTCCCATACCGCCGCCGGAATATGATGTTCATACGCGCCGGCACCGATGAAATTAACATAGTGGCCGTCGCGCTCGGCGCATTCGCGCATCAAGCGCGTGATTTCCATTTCACTGCAACCGTGAGCAACTTTCTGCAACTTGGCGCTGCGCAGTGCCTGTGGAATTTCGCTGAACAGCGCATCGATGCTGTCGACGCCGATAGCCTGTAGCATCGCTGTTATGTCGGATTGGGTATGCGGAATAAACGGCATGATAGGGAATCCTGCTGCTGGTGTTTCAGTGGGCTTCGGATTCCAGCAGCGCCTTGTAGGCGGTGGCATCGAGCAACTGATCGAGCTTTGCTGCGTCGGGCTTGACACGAAACATCCAACCCTCGCCATAGGGATCCTGGTTGATCGTTTCGGGCGCATCGGCCAGCTTGTTGTTTGCCGCTACGACTTCCCCACCTATGGGCGCATACACATCCGAGGCGGCTTTCACCGATTCCACCACGGCGCAGTCCTTGCCGCTGGTGAGCTTGGCACCTACTTGCGGGAGTTCGACGAATACCAGGTCACCGAGTTGCTCCTGAGCGTGATCGGTGATACCGACCGTCATGCTGCCATCTCCCTCAAGGCGCACCCATTCGTGCTGTTTCGTGTATTTGAGATTCTCTGGAATCTGACTCATCGCTCCTCCTGGTGATATCCGCGGCTCGCTGACCACAGCAAAAAATAGGGCGACAGTACATGTTGCTCTGTCGCCCCTCTGTCCCTTTACCTGAGAGCATTGCCCCTTCGGTGCCCAGCCACTCACGAAGCTTGCCTGCTGCTAGGTTGAGTGCGTCGCTGGATCTCTCCAGAGTCGACACGCGTCTGCGGTCCTTTTGCCTGAGCGTTTCCGGGCAGGTTGCGCCTTCGGCGCCTGGCGAGGGCTCGCTCACCAGACCTCTCCCGCAGGACGGAACGTCGAGCCCGCAAATATAGCCCAGGGCCAACCTCAAGCCAAGCCGAATACCCGCGCACTATGGGCATTTGCGTACGCCGCTAGGGCGCAACTGCCAGTGGCTCCTCCAGGCGTGCTTGACCAAGCGCGCGACGCCGCGAGCGCGCGATCGATAGACTCAACACGACCACTGGTATCACACCGACCAGCACAATGGCCAGCGCCGCGGTCGAGGAATCGGCCAGACGCTCGTCAGAGGCAAGCTCATAGGCTCTAATTGCCAGCGTGTTGAAATTGAACGGCCGCAGTATCAGCGTGGCAGGCAATTCTTTCATGACATCGACGAACACGAGCATCACCGCTGTTAGCAGGCTTGCTCGCATGATCGGAACGTGTACCTTGCCGATTACGCTGAGCGAGCGGTAACCGAGAGAACGGGCGACCTCGTCCATGGACCGCGTGACCTTGCCGAGCCCGGCTTCGACCGTCTGTAAGGCGACGGCCAGAAAGCGCACCATATAGGCGAACATCAACATGAACAAACTTCCGCTCAGTAGCAGACCGGTGGAGATACCCAGGTGCAAACGCATCCAGGCATCGATGGTGTTGTCGAACCAGGTGAACGGCAGCATCACACCGACCGCGATCACCACCCCGGGTACCGCATAACCCATGCCGGCGAGGCGCACGGCAAAGGCCGCTGCGACGCTCTCGCTCAAACGCCGGCCGTAAGCCATCAATAACGACAGCAGCACGGCCAGCAGTGCAGTACCAGCCGCCAGCGCCAATGTGTTGATCGCCAGTCGCAGGAAGTGTGCATCGACGGTTTCCGCCGCGGTCTGCAACGACCACAGCAACAGCTGGCTGCTGGGTAACAGGAATCCCAGCGCGAAAGGCAACGCGCAGGCGATGAGGGCGGTGCCAGCGCGCCAACCTCGAAGCGTGTATGCCGGCAGGGGTCGCGTCCGGCTTTCGATATGGTAGTAGCGGGCCCGCCGGCGCGAACGTCGTTCGATGACGATCAGGGCAAACACAAACAACATCATCACTGCCGCCAGCTGCGCGGCGGCGCCGCTGTCACCGAGGCCGAACCAGGTACGGAAGATGCCAGTGGTGAAGGTAGATACGCCGAAATACTGGACGGTGCCGTAATCGGCCAGCGTTTCCATCAATGCCAACGAAAGTCCAGCCATGATCGCCGGGCGCGCGGCCGGCAGCGAAACACGGTAGAAGCTTTGCCACGGTCCGCAACCCAGCGCCCGGCTGACATCGATGGCGTGTACCGACTGTTCCAGAAAGGCGGCACGCGCCAGTAGGTACACGTAAGGATAAAGCACCAGTGACAGCATGCAGACGGCGCCCCCCAGCGAACGTATCTGCGGGAACCAATAGTCTCCGCTCTGCCAGTCGAACCAGGTACGTAGCGTGCTCTGCACAGGCCCGGCAAAATCAAGCATGCCGGTGTACGTATAAGCGATGATATAGGCTGGCATTGCTAACGGTAGCAGTAGAATCCACTCGAAGGTCGTACGTCCCGGAAAACGGCACAACGTGGTCAACCACGCTGTACTCACGCCGATCACGAGTGCCCCGAAGGCGACGCCTAACATGAGGGCGAGGGAATTCAACACATAGCCAGCGAGCACCGTCTGCACTAGATGGCGCCAAACTGCCCCCGCCGGATGCAACACAAAGCTCATCACGGTTAGCACGGGCAGCGCCAACAACAGCGCCACCGCGAAAACTAACGCGGTCCACGGGCGCGGAAGGTATCTGCGCAGTTCATTGAAACGCCAGCGCGACATTGATTGCGGCTTAGAACGCGATTGTCGTTAGGCGACCCGCTGGCAGCGGTGACATCGGACCGAGCTAGCGCCAGCCAGCCCGGTCCATGAGCCTTACCGCCTCGGCATTAAGCTCACCGAGTTTTGCCAGATTTACGGGATCGGCCTTAAACTTTCCCCAACTGAGCACAGTGGCACTCCAAGTCACGGATGGTCGCACAGGATATTCGTAGTTGGCTTCCGCGTACCACTGCTGCGCAGGCTTGCTGACAAAAAACTCGAGCAATTTCAACGCCGCCGCCGTATGGTTCGCTGCCTTCGTCATGCCGGCACCGCTGACGTTGACATGTGCACCCCGACCTTCCTGGTTCGGCCAGAAAACTCCGATCTTGCTTGCCGCCTGCCGTTGCGCCGCCTCCGTAGCGTTCAACATACCGCCGAGGTAATAGGTGTTGGCAATCGCAATATCACACTGCCCGGCCGCAGCCGCCTTAATCTGATCGCGATCACCGCCAGCGGGTGGTCTGGCAAAGTTGGCCACGAGTCCTTTGAGCCAGGCTTCGGTCTGCCCCCGACCGTCGGCAACGATGAGAGATGCTACCAGCGATTGATTGTAGACATTGTTGGACGAACGTATACAGATACGTCCCTTCCACTTGGCGTTCGCCAGATCTTCATAAGTCGACAGTTGGCTTGGATCGACGCGACCTTTGGCGTACATGATTGGACGCGCTCGCAGCGACAGTCCGTACCAATAGCCATCTGGGTCCCGGTAAGCAGCGGGGATCGCATCGGTGAGCGTCGTTGACTTGACGGCCTGCAGCACGCCAGCGGCCTTGGCGCGGTGCAGACGACCGGCATCGGTGGTGATGAAGATATCTGCCGGGCTGTTGCGCCCTTCCGCCTCGAGACGCTTGAGTAATGCATCGGCCGCCCCAGTGACGAGGTTGACCTCAATGCCAGTCTCGGCCGAGAAGCGATCCAGTAGAGGCCTAATCAGGCGCTCCTGGCGCGCCGAGTAGATATTTACCTGGTCACCCGCCGCTAGTGCGACGGAGACGTTTAGCCCCGCCGTCAAACATAAGGCTGTTGCGCCTAGCATCGTCTTAGCGAACATTCTCCTAGCCATCCGTTCTTTGAGTTTATTGAGAATAATTCGCATTATTATCTAGGTCAAGATCCGGAAACAATCGACGACTGTCTCAGACGCCCTTGAACTGCGCGATCACGGGCACATGATCCGATGGGCGCTGCCAACCGCGCGGTGTCTTGTCGATCGTGCTCGACACTGCCTCGGCGCAGAGCGCTTGGCTGCACAGAATATGGTCGATGCGCAAACCGAGATCTCGACGGAAAGCGCCGGCACGGTAGTCCCACCAGGTGAAGCTCTTTAGCGGTTGCTCGAACTTGCGAAACACGTCCACCAAACCGACTTCGAGCAACGCACGGAAACCGCGCCGTTCCTGCTCGCTGAACAACACCGAGTCTTGCCAAAGCGTCGGGTCATGGACGTCGCGGTCCTCCGGCGCAATGTTGAAGTCCCCGATCAGCGCCAGTGCCGGATAGCACCTGAGCTCGTCCGCGACATAAGCGGCCAGGCGTTCGAGCCATTGCAACTTGAAGGCGTATTTGTCGGAACCCACCTGCTGGCCGTTGGGAACGTAGACGTTGATTACGCGAATTCCGCCATAGGTGGCAGCGATGATGCGTTTTTGCTCATCTCCCAGCCCGGGGGTATCGCTGCATACATCGCTCGCTGGCTTAAGGCTCAAAGTCGCTACGCCGTTATACGTCTTCTCACCCGCGTAGATCACCCTGTAACCAGCCTGCCCTATAGCCTCGACCGGAAAGTCGGCATCGGCGAGCTTGGTCTCCTGCAGGCCGACTATATCCGGCTTGTTCACGCTCACCCACTCGAGCACGTGGTCGAGGCGGACGCGCAACGAATTGACGTTCCAAGTTACCAGCTTCATGGATCACACTAACTAAACGAGCGCATCAGCGGCAAGCGCGCAGCGCCCCTGTTTACACACGCCGATGAGGAAAAGCTATTTGTTCTGTTGTTCTTCGCTCGAGCCGGTGGATTCGCTCGAACCGGTGGATTCGCTAGAGCCAGCCGATTCTGTCGATTCACTGGCCTCGCTCGCCGGGGCCGATCCGCTCGTACCCCCGATTTTCGGATAGCCGGCCGCATCGAGTTCCCCGGAAAGCAGGGATTCCATGTATCCCTTCATAACCTTGCTGCCAACCATGATGGTCGGTACGGTCAGTGTGCCGGTCTTTTCGATCAGCTCCTTCTGCAGCTTGGCGTCCTTGGCAACGTCCAGATCGGTAAAGGGCACCTTGCGCTTGTCGAGATAGGCACGCGCGAGGTCGCAAGAAGTGCATTGCGGGGCGGTATATAAAACGACAGGAAACTGCTCGCTAGCCTTGCTAGAAGAACCCGCGCTTGAGGCCGAACTGACACCGCCAATCTTGAAATCCTTCGACTCGACGCGATCGCCTTCCTTGCTAGCAGGCGGATAGTCATGATAGGAGACGTGGCCGTCCTTATCTACCCATTTATACAGTCGCACGCCATGGGCCAGCGGCACCGCCATGGCGACACACAATAGCAACACAGCGAAAAGCGCCATCCTTTGTCGCATCATATTCAAATTCTCAGATACATTCCGCCAAGTTTTCTGCGATTACGTTCGCGCAGCCAGACGGCGCCGAGTCCGAACCCTACTAGTAGCATAGCAAATGATACGCCAAGCCATAGGAAATCAAGCCCTGCCACCGCGGCAACCATGCGTTGCCACCGGCTGGCGTTTTCGACCGGCGGCGGCATTGGACCGTCCCCTGACCCCAGGCTCTGCCCGGGGGCCGCGATTTCCCCAGCGGATACCGCTGCAACCGCTGGTACCGGCGCTGGGGTGGTGGCCGTGGGCGGGGCGGCTGGCGCATTTTGCTGAGTCACCTCTGTGGCGAGTTTCTGGCGTTTGGCCGTTTCCTCGAGCAAAGCCGCTTTGGTGCGAGCGAGCTCACCCTGCGCCGCCGCCAGCGCCGCCTGTGTCCGGCCTAGGGTGCTCTGGTTCTCCTTAAGTCGGGCGTCCGCCGCGGCAAGCTCGCGTTTTAGCTGCGCTTGAGCCGCGGCAATAGCCTTCTCGTCAGCCGTGTCCTCGGCCATCGCCTTCTGCGCCTGCTGCAAGTCACGCTGCGTCTTTACCAACTCGGTGCGCATGGTGGCGAGCTCGCGTTCAGTTTCAGCCTGGTGCAGAGCCGCTGGTAGTTCCCGTGTAAGCTCGCGGTTTTCGATCCAGCCGACGCGTCCCTGGGCATCACGCACGCGTGTAAAGTCACCGCTTTGCTCCAGCACCTCAAGCATTGTGCCGGCAAGCAGTCGATGCGCCACCGGGCTTTCGTAATGGGCATCGGTGCGGATGTCCACATAAACCTTGTCGCTAACGTACGCAGTGTCCGTGTCCGCCAGCGCAGATGCCGCGGCCCAGAATATTAATAGACTCAGTATGCTGGTTCGCTTCATCGGGTACCTCGCTTACGCAGTCAAACCCGTGTGCCGCAGCAATGCATCGACCTTCGGTTCACGTCCGCGAAACGCCACAAACAGCTCCAGCGGCTCACGTGTGCCGCCTTGCTCGAGGATATTGTGCAAGAAGGCCAGACCTGTATTACGGTCAAAGATGCCCTTGTCTTCAAACTCGCTAAAGGCATCCGCCGACAATACCTCTGCCCACTTATAACTATAATAGCCAGCCGCGTAACCGCCGGAAAAGATATGGGTGAAGCTGTTCTGGAAGCGGTTATAGGCGGGCGGCATGATCACGGCAACCTCACGGCGTACCTCATCGAGCAAGGTTTGCACGCCCTTTTCACCTTGCGGATCATACTCGCTGTACAAGCGCATATCGAATAAAGCGAATTCGATCTGACGCACCATCTGCATGGCCGCCTGGAAGTTTCGCGCCCGCATGAGCTTGTCGAACAGTGGCGTCGGCATAGGCTCGCCGCTGCGGTAGTGCCGTGCCATCAAGTCCAGCGCGTCGTGCTGCCAGCACCAGTTTTCCATAAACTGGCTGGGCAACTCGACAGCGTCCCACGCGACCCCGTTGATCCCAGCGACACCGACATAGTCCACGGTGGTAAGCATATGGTGCAGCCCATGGCCGAATTCGTGGAACAGGGTACTGACCTCGTTGTGGGTAAAGAGAGCCGGGCGGTCCGCGAGCGGCGGTGCGGCATTACAGTTCAGATAAGCAACCGGCACCTGTACGCCCGTCGACGAACGCTTGCGGCTGATGCATTCGTCCATCCACGCGCCGCCGCGCTTGTGCGCGCGGGCGTATAGATCCAGATAGAAGCAACCGCGCAAGTCGTCGCTGGCATCACGGATCTCATAGAAGCGCACGTCGTCATGCCAAGTATCTACGCCATTGCGCTGGTTGATCCGCAGGCCGTATAGACGCTCGACTACTTCGAACATGCCGGCGATCACCTGATCGACGGGGAAATAAGGACGCAGGTCTTCCTGAGAAAATTGATAGCGATGCTCGCGCAGCTTCTCGGAATAATAGGGGACATCCCAGGCCTCGAGCGAGGTCACTTCATAGTGTTCACGTGCGAACGCTTGCAACTCGGCCAACTCACGCACCGCAACCGGTCTGGCACGCGCCGCCAGGTCACGCAGGAAGTCAAACACTTGTGGAACTGCCTTGACCATCTTGGTTTGCAGCGAGTACTGCGCATAGTTGGCAAAGCCAAGAAGCTGCGCTGCCTCGCGTCGCAACTTCAGCAGCTCGACGATGATCGCGCCGTTATCCCAGCGCCCAGCATATGGCCCCTGCTCGCTGGCACGTGTGACATAGGCCTCGTACATCTGCGCACGTAACTGCCGATCACCGGCAAAGGTCATGATCGCCAGATACGAGGGGGCATCGAGCGTAAACTTGAAACCCTGCTCGCCATCGCGCTGCGCCTGCTGACGAGCCATCGCTAACGCACTCTCCGGCAAGCCCGATAACTCTGCCTGCTCGGTAACTACCAGCTCCCACGCCTGTGTCGCGTCGAGCACGTTGTCTTGAAAGCGGCTGCCGAGGCGTGCGAGCTCCATCTGGATTTGCTTGAAACGTTGCTTTGCGGCAGGTGCAAGCTCGGCGCCGTTCAAGCGAAAATCACGCAACGTATTCTCGACTATCTTTCTTTGCGCCGGTTGCAGCTGAGCGAAAGCCGGTTGTTGGGCGATCTCTCGATACACCTTGTAGACACGTTCGTCCTGCGCGAGCTCGGTATGGTACTCGCTGATGCGCGCGCGCCCTTCATTGTAGGCCCGGCGCAGCGCAGGGGTGTTGTTCACGGAGTTCAGATGCGAGACCGGCGACCACATGCGGGCCAAGCGCTCGTTCATGTCTTCGAGCGGTTGCACAAAGTTTTCCCAAGTGTGTCCGTTCGATGCCCGCAGCAGGAGTTCGCGCTGTGCGCGATTATCCACCAACAACTGATCGAGCGCGGGTGCAACGTGCTCGGCACGGATCTCGCGAAAACGCGGCAAGCCGGAAAAATCTAGCAGTGGATTGGTTTCGCTTGTTACTCGGTCCATCGGTGATGCGCTGACACCGCACACGGGGCCGCATAATCTAGCACGTCCTGATACAATCCAGTACCTTTCGGCGACCAGCGCAGGCTACGCTTTCACAAGCGGCAACAACCATGGCGAAACAATACGACTTCTTGGTGATCGGTGGTGGTAGCGGTGGCATCGCCGCCGCCAAACGCGCCGCCGGTCATGGCGCCAAGACCGCCGTCATCGAAGCCGGTCGCATCGGCGGCACCTGTGTCAATCGTGGCTGTGTTCCCAAGAAAGTCATGTGGAATGCTGCGTTGATTGCCGACGTCTTACACGATGCAAAGGATTATGGTTTCGAGCTCGAGCTTGAGCGCTTCGATTGGTCGACGATCAAACAGGCGCGTGATGCCTACATCAGTCGTTTGAACAAGATCTATCATCGCGGTCTCGAGGTCTCGGGTGTCGAGGAAATTGGCGGCGTCGCCGTTTTTCAGGATCCCCATACGATTGTCGTTAACGGGGAGGCGCTTACAGCTGAACACATATTGATCGCCACCGGATCTCACCCAGACGTCCCGGATGTAGCCGGTGCCGAGCTTGGCATTACTAGCGATGGTTTTTTCGAGCTCGAGACACAACCGCAGCGCGTGCTCGTGGTAGGCGCCGGCTATATCGCGGTCGAATTCTCTGGCCTGTTGAATGCGCTCGGCTCGGAGGTGTGCATGTTATTGCGCGGCGAGGCGTTCCTGCGTCGTTTCGATTCCACGCTGCGCGAGACCTTGATGGAGCAAATGCAGGAGGCCGGTGTCAGTATCGTCGCCTTCCGGCAGTTGCAACGCGTACAAGAAAATGGCAACGGAACGCTGGGCGTGCACACTGATAGCGGCGAGACCATCGCTGGTTTTGATCGCCTTATCTGGGCGATCGGGCGCAGTGCCAACACTGCCGGCTTGCAACTCGCGCGCAGCGGGGTTGTTACAAACGCGCAAGGCGATATCGAGGTCGATGAGTATCAGAACACTAATGTCCCAGGCATTTATGCCGTGGGGGATGTCACCGGCCGCTGGATGCTCACGCCGGTCGCTATCGCCGCGGGACGCCGACTCGGCGATCGGCTATTCGGTGGCCAGCCGCAGGCGCGCCTCGAATACGAGAACATCCCGACGGTGATCTTCAGCCACCCGCCGATCGGTACAGTGGGAATCAGCGAAGACGATGCGCGCGAGCTCTATGGCCAAGGCAGCGTCAAAGTGTACCAGACGCGCTTCACCAACATGTTCCATGCCGTTACCAAACGCAAACCTGCAACCGTCATGAAACTGGTGACCGTTGGCACCCAGGAAAAGATCGTCGGCTGTCATGTCATCGGTGCGCAGGCCGACGAGATGATTCAAGGCTTGGCAGTGGCGGTAAAAATGGGTGCCACTAAGCGCGATCTCGATAACACTGTTGCCATTCACCCGACCAGCGCCGAAGAATTAGTCTTAATGAGATAACCCAGCCATGGCAATTCGCCCTTACAAGGACACACTGCCGAAGATTGCCGCGTCCGCTTATGTCGATGAATCGGCGGTGATCATTGGCGACGTGATCATCGGCGAAGATAGCTCCATCTGGCCGTTGTGCGCGGTACGGGGCGATACGAACTTTGTGCGCATCGGTGCACGCAGCAACCTACAGGACGGCAGCGTGATCCACGTGACCCACCGCTACTCGGCCGTCCCTGAGGGCCATCCGGTCGTGATCGGTGATGATGTGACGATCGGCCACAAGGTACTGGTCCACGGCTGCACCATTGAAGACCGCGTGCTGATCGGTATGGGCTCGACACTCATGGACGGCGCCATCGTTCAGTCGGAGGTGTTGCTCGGTGCCGGTAGTCTGGTGGTCGAAGGGCAGGTTCTCGCGGGCGGTTACCTGTGGATCGGTCGACCGGCCAAGCGCAAACGCCCGATCACCGACGAAGAACGTGGCTGGTTTCGCTACGTTGCCCAACATTACGTCGAGCTCAAGAACGATTACCTGCGATAGCGTGCGCGCCGCACGACCAGCTATCAAAATGCCTGAGCCGTGCGTCCCGTTCCGCCCCGCCCAGTCAGCGAAACGCTGCTCGCGCCACGCCAATGCCCTATAAAGCGCCGTTGCGTCAGAGTCGATACGCACCGTTGCTGCGCTCGCTCGCCGGGGCGTTGGCGTTGTTGCTGCAGGCATCGGCAGCCACCGCGGGTGGCACAGCGCTTTATACGTACAAGATCATCAATATCTATCCGCACGACCCGCAGGCGTTCACTCAAGGTCTGGCATTTGACGACGGCTTTCTTTACGAGGGTACGGGTCTTTACGACCGATCCACGCTGCGCAAGGTCGAGCTCACGAGCGGCAAGGTAATCCGCAGCGTGCGACTGCCCGGGCGTTTCTTCGGCGAAGGCATTACGGTGTTTGGTGAACACATCATTCAGCTCACCTGGCGTTCCAAGCTTGCCTTTGCTTATGGCAAGCGTGACTTCGAGTTGCAACGGAGCTTCCCCTACCCAACCGAAGGTTGGGGTCTCACGCATGACGGCACACGACTGATATTGAGTGACGGCACGGCAACGCTGTACTTTCTAGACCCGCGCAACTTTCGTGAAATCGACCGCATCGAGGTGTTTGACGACACCGGTCCGGTGCAAGGCCTTAACGAGCTCGAGTATGTGCGCGGGGAGATCTTTGCCAATGTCTGGCGTAGCGACCGCATCGCTCGTATCGCCCCGGCGACCGGTCGCGTAACAGGCTGGATCGATTTATCGGGAATTCTGCCCGCGCGGGATCGTGAGGCGCCGGTCGATGTACTGAATGGAATTGCTTACGATCCGGCACGGAGCCGCTTGTTTGTCACCGGCAAGTTGTGGCCAAAGCTCTTCGAGATCGAGCTGCAGCCCTCACACAGGTGATTTCCAACGCTCACGCGGCGCAGCGGGGTCCCGTAACTCGACCGTGCAGCTGGCCAGGCCGCGTTTCTCCAGGTAGCGTTGGTGATCCTCTTCGGCCCGGTAAAACTGCCCAGCGGCGGTGATCTCGGTTGCAATCGGCTTGCGATAGCGGCCGCTTTGCTCGAGCTTTTGTTTCGAGGCCAACGCTGCCGCCTGCTGAGCGTCGTCGTGGTAGAAAATGGCGGAACGGTACTGCGTCCCGACATCGGGTCCCTGGCGGTTGCGCTGTGTTGGATCATGACACTCCCAGAACACGTCCAGCAGCTGCTCATAAGACACGCGCGCCGGATCGTACTCTACCTGCACGACCTCGGCGTGCCCGGTGCGATCGCTACACACGTCCTTATAAGTCGGGTCTTGAGTGTGACCACCAGCGTAGCCGACAGCAGTAGCGGTTACGCCTGCTAGCCGGCGAAATTCCGCTTCCACGCCCCAGAAACAGCCCGCCGCGAAAGTTGCCTTCGTCATCGCGCTTCTCCTGCGTTCAACGCGTCATCCTAAGCCAACGCCCAAAATGGTATACCTTGCCCCGGTTACAGAAAAGCGTGTTTGTCCCAAGCGGGTTGATTACTTGAGATCGACGTTGGTTTTCAGCTTATGGAGCCGCCGGTGTCGATCGAGCGCTAGCTGGATCAAACGATCGATGAGCTCACTATAGCCGATGCCACTGGCTTCCCATAACTTGGGATACATGCTGATCTTGGTGAAACCGGGAATGGAATTGAGCTCGTTGACGTAGACCTCGTCTTCCGGGGTGATAAAAAAATCGACTCGCGCCATACCCTCACAACACAGCACCTGAAAGGCCATGAGCGCGAGCTCCTGCACACGTGCAGTCACCGCCGGCGGCAGCTTAGCCGGGACAATGAGCTCAGCGCCGTGCGCGTCAATGTACTTCGCATCATACGAGTAGAAAGCATGCGTCGGCTTAATCTCTCCGGGCAACGAAGCAATTGGGTCCTCGTTGCCCAGGACCGAACATTCGATCTCGCGCCCACCGATGCACTGCTCGATCATGATCTTGTTGTCGTATTGCAGCGCGTCGCGCACGGCAGCAGCGAATTGTTGCTTGTCCTCCACCTTGGAAACACCGACCGAAGAGCCGAGATTGGCCGGTTTGACGAATAGCGGCGAGCCCAGTGCCTTGATGGTATCGTCGTAGCTGAGCTTGGCGCATGTGGCTTGCGTCGCGGCAAGATATTTCGGTGTCGGAATGCCCGCCTCTTTCAGCAGGCGTTTCATCACATCCTTATCCATGCTCACGGCAGCACCGAGCACATCGGATCCTACGAACGGCACGTCCGCCACCTTCAACAGCCCCTGCATGGATCCGTCCTCGCCATACGGCCCGTGCAAGACCGGAAATACCACGTCTACCGCGCCTATGCTGCCGCCGCCGAGACTCACGAGATTACGCTCCTGCGCTTTCGTCGGCACTAAAGTGACGTGCTCGTTGCTCCTGTTGAGCGCGATGAGCTTGGGATTGTCGGCGTGCAACAAGAACGTCGACGCTTCGTTCAGATACCACTGACCGGTCTTGTCGATGCCGATGAGGACGATTTCGTACTTATCCTTGTCGATCGCCTCGACGATACTCTTGGCGGACTGCAGAGACACTTCGTGCTCCGCTGACTTGCCGCCAAATAGAATACCGACGCGTATCTTGCTAGCCATCGTCCCTACTGTTTACTGTCGCCACGCAATGCCGCGAGTACGGTGTGTGTTTGCGGCCGACGCCCGTGCCAAATGAAGAACGATTCGGCGGCCTGCTCGACCAGCATGCCGAGGCCGTCACTGATCCTGGCAGCACCGTGCCCGCGCGCCCATTGCAGAAACGGCGTTGGCGCTTCGCCATACATCAGATCGTACGCCAGCGCGTTTGCCGCGAAGATATCCGGCGGTAGCGGCAGCGCCTCGCCTTGCAGGCTGGCGGCGGTAGCGTTGATGACGACATCGAAGCGCCCGCCGGCAAGCGCGTCGAATCCACAAGCGTCTATTTCTGCGTGACCGGCAAACATTGCGATAAGCGCCTTCGCCTTGCTGACCGTACGATTAGCAACCAGCAATCGTGTAACACCTTCCTCCAGTATAGGGCCCACAATACCACGTGCGGCCCCGCCAGCACCGAGCACCAGGAGATGGCGGCCGATTAAGGGCGTTGCGCAATTGACCACTAAGTCGCGCACCAAACCGACACCGTCGGTGTTATCACCGTAGATCGCGCCATCGGATTCGAACCTGAGCGTATTGACCGCACCTGACTGCTGCGCCCTGGCGCTACGGCGATCGGCCAACGCGTAGGCCTCGAGCTTGAACGGCACGGTAATGTTGAGTCCCTGGCCGCCGCTCGCGCGAAAGGTCTGCACCGCTGCCGCGAAACCGCCGGCCTTGACTTCGATGGCGCGATATTCCAGGTCGATGCCACATTGTTCGGCGAACGAGCGGTGAATCGCCGGGGATTTGCTGTGGCGCACGGGATTGCCCATGACGGCATAGAGCTTGCGCGAGGCGTGGGGCTTTGGCATAGGGCAGACTGACTAGAACGTCACCACCAGGTAGTACGCCAGATAACAGAGACCGTTCACCAGTAAATGATAGGGGCGCAGACCGACGCGGCGCACGGTGAGGAGCAGATAGGTCGTGGCCAACAAAGTCAAACCAACACCCGCCAGCACCTCCACATGTGGTTCCCACGGTGTGAGCATAACTCCCAGTGCCGGCAGCAAGCTTCCCTGGAACACCATGGCACCGGTAACGTTGCCGAAGGCGAGCGTGTCGCGTCGCCGGCGAATCCATAAGATACTGTTGACCTTCTCGGGCAGCTCGGTCGCGACTGGAATGATCAGCAACGACAACACTAACGCCGATACGCCTAACGTGGCGGACAACGACTCCACCCCGGTGACGAATCCGCGGGCGCCGCCGACGATCAACACAAAACCGATCAGCAGCTGCGCCAGTAACGTGAGCATGTTCTCCCGTACGCGCGGCAATGATAAGCGCTGAAGATAGTACACCAGGTAGAGTGGGTGATCGGCCTCGGTGCCGTGCCCGTCTTTGACCAGGCGCGCGGAGGCTCGAATCGTCAACATCAAGTAGATAAAGTACATGAGGACCAGCGCCAGCACGACGGTCGCGCGCAGCAAGGTGTAACGCGCGGGAATGAACAACGCTACCGTGGCAACACCAAAAGCCATCAAGAACCAGGTGAGGTCACGGCGCAGGCCGGTGCGCTCGGGTCGTAGGTGATCTTGCCAACCGCGCGTGCGAGCGGCAAATGCGCCCATGAGAAACATCGCCACCGTAGATAGCATCAGCGGCGCACCAAGGATTGCGCCGACCGCGACTTCCTCGCGCACCTCCTGGGTGGCGCCGGCGCCAAGGAGCGCTACGATCGGCACCATGGTTTCCGGCATCGCCGTCGCGATCGCGGCAAACACGGATCCGGTCACGCCTTCCGAGATGCGCAGTCGCTGCCCGAGATGCTCAAGCGCGTTGGTAAAGGACTCGGCGCCGACAAATATGATGAAAAGCGAACCGAGCAGGATGAATGTTGTCATCAGGATGTTCCGCGCCTGCAACCCGTGCGCCTAGCGCAAGCGGTGTGCCGACACGGCTGCACGCTCCATGCTAAGCGTTCGGCGGTCGCGTCTCGATGAACCATGCGTGCTTACTCATCCCGTTAAACCACGCCGCCAACTGCGGGTGCGATGTCCGCCAGTCATGGGCATAGCGAAAATCCGTGTAGCCGAGGGCCACGGCGAACGCCAGATCCGCCAAGGTCAATCGATCGTTGGCCAGGAATGCCTCGCCTTTATCCACCTTCTCGGCAAAATCCAGCGCCTGCGCGACCTTGCGTTCCTGTAGTGCCATCGCCTCGGGAGACTGACGTTCGGCCGGCCGGCGCGATTCCAATAAGCGCGACACCACGGCATCCAGTATGCCGTCGGACAGCGCCTGCCATCGCAACACGCGCCAGCGCGACTCGCCGCTAACCGGAACCAAGGTAGGGCCCTTAAGGCTATCGAGATACTCGACGATAACCGGCGAGTCGAACAGGGTGCTGCCCTCGTCCAATTCGAGCACTGGGACTTTGCCCAGCGGATTGTAGCGCGGCACGATGCCGTGCTGATCGTGCGGGTCGCACACCACTAGCTCGCAGGGGATATCCTTCGCCAGCAGCACCACGCGCACCTTACGCACATAAGGTGAAGTCAACGATCCGTAGAGTCTCATCACAGCCTCGCTATCAGGTAGTCGAAAAACAAACCGGCAAAGACCGTCGCCCCGAACCAGTTGTTATTAAGAAAGGCGCGAAAACACTCATCGCGTTCGCGTTCGCGCATCAGATACTGCTGGTAAAGGGCAAAACCGGCTGCAGCCACGAGCCCGAGATAATAAACCGAACCCAAGGCGGAGAGCATCCCAACCAAAGCCAACAGTGCCAGTGCCAGCGCATGGCTCATACCGACCATCAGTCTGTCATAGGATCCGAAAAGTATGGCTGTTGATTTCACGCCTATCCGTATGTCGTCACCGCGGTCAACCATAGAATATTCGGTATCGTACGCCACCGCCCAAAAAATGTTGGCCACGAACATCACCCACGCGGCCGGCGGCAAGGCATTGGTCTGCGCGGCAAACGCCATCAATATTGGCCAACCAAAAGCAGCGCCGAGATAGAACTGCGGCAAATGCGTGTAGCGCTTGAGAAACGGATAGCTCGCAGCAAGAACGATCGCCGGCACCGACAGAACCACGGCGAAACGGTTGAGTTGCAATACCAAGAAGAACGCCACCAACGACAACGCGATAAACAGGGCCAGTGCTTCATACGCTGTCACCCGGCCAGCAGCGAGCGGGCGATCGCGCGTGCGCTCCACATAGGGATCGAAGTTTCGATCGGCATAGTCGTTGATGACACAACCTGCGGAACGCGTTACGACCACGCCGAGCATGAAAACTGTCAGGGTCAACAGCGCGGGCTGCCCCTGCGCGGACAACCACAAACCCCAAAGCGTAGGCCAGGCCAACAGCAAGATGCCGATCGGCCGATGCAGCCGCATGAGCAAGGCGTATTGTGTTAGACGCGAGCCGAGCGTCATTTTGTACCTCTTGTGGCAAAGCGCGCACGTCCACACACCATGCCCGCCGCGCTTGGCCCATTCGCCCAGCGGGGTACAGTAATGGAGAGCCAAGCGGTCAGTATTACGTTTGATGTACACACCCGGAAACTACTAATGTTAACAGAAAGCGGTGGTAGCGCTGAAAACCGAGCGGCAGTGCAATTGTGTGCCGCAAGCGTACACCCCGGTACCCAGTGCCTTGGCCGCGGGCGACAGACTGTGCCATCATCCGAACGTCGCGCTCGCTGGATGCGATCGCGTGCGCTCATGCGGAAAACACGAAGCCATAGGGAGACATAACAATACCAACTGCTTACGGGCGCGCTTGCTTGATCAGCGCCACCACCATCGTGTTGCTGTGCTACTCGCTAGCGCCCTATGCCGGGGACAAACCGAGCGTGTTATGGCTCGATCTGGGCACCGGCTTCAGCGTTGGTGGCACGCGTATACAAAGCAACAAGATCGCCGTGGCCACGTTTGCACGTTACCGCGTCAGTCACTGGGAAATCATCGGTGGCGGCTGGTACAGCGGTGACAAGGACATCAGCAATCTGACCGTTGGCGGCGGTTACGTCGTGCCCATTTGGCGCGGCCTGAACTTCACCGGCGGCTTTGCGGTCGCGGATAAGAGCGCCCAGATTGGCACGTACGGGCGTTTCTACTTCGCCGGGCGCTGGGATTTTCGCTGCTGGTCAGTGGGCTATGTGCATTTCAGCAATGGTAAGGAAGTCCTCAATCACAGCTACGGACCCAACAACGGCGTGGACTTGATTATCGGCAGCCGCAAGCTGCACTGCTGAGCTACGCCCAGCTAAACGTTGCCGTAGTCTTCGCCTTGTTGCACCCATCGCTGAATGATTGCATCGGCGTGCCGTGGATATCGTTGCAGTAATAGGTCGGCAATGCGTTGCACACGCGGCAACAGCTTTTGATCGCGTACCAGATCAGCGATACGCAAATGCGCGATACCCGTTTGCCTCGTCCCCAATAGCTCGCCCGGACCGCGCATCTCCAGATCGCGGCGCGCGATCTCGAAGCCATCGTTGCTTTCGCGCATGGCCGCAATGCGATCGCGCGCCTGTGCCGACAGCGGTGGTTGATAGAGCAGCACGCAGCTACTCTGTTCGGCACCGCGGCCGACGCGTCCACGTAGTTGGTGCAGTTGCGAGAGCCCTAGCCGTTCCGTATTTTCGATAATCATCAGACTGGCATTGGCTACGTCCACGCCGACCTCGACCACGGTGGTCGCGACGAGTAGGTCCACTGCGCCGGCTTTAAAATCATTCATGATCTCGTCGCGCGCAGCCGGTTTCATGCGCCCGTGCACCAAGCTGATACGCAGCTCGGGCAGGGCCTGCTGCAGTTGCGTTTGCGTCTCGGTCGCCGTTTGCAACTGCAGGTGATCCGACTCATCGATCAAGGGACATACCCAGTAGGCCTGACGCCCAGCAAGACAGGCGCTGCGAATGCGCTCCACAAGCTCGACACGGCGCCCGGCCGGTAGCGCCACTGTCTCCACCGTTTGCCGCCCAGGCGGCAGCTCATCGATGATTGACACATCGAGGTCGGCGTACACGGTCTGGGCCAAAGTTCGCGGTATCGGTGTCGCCGTCATGACCAGCTGATGCGGGCGGCGGTTTCCGTGTGCGCCTTTCTCACGCAAAGCAAGGCGCTGATGCACGCCGAAGCGGTGCTGCTCATCGATGATCAGCAGCCCGAGATCACCGAAGGTCACCCCTTCCTGGAAAAGTGCGTGCGTGCCGACGGCTACCACCGGTCGCGCCGAGGCAAGAGCCTCGAGCGCGTCGGCGCGTACCTTGCTGTTGAGGCGACTGAGCAGCGTTACGACCTCGACACCGAGCGGTACCAGCCACTCGGCAAAATTGCGGGCATGCTGCTCGGCGAGTATTTCGGTCGGCGCCATCACCGCTACCTGATAACCGGCTTCGACGGCGCAGGTAGTAGCGGCTGCGGCCACCACGGTCTTGCCGGAACCGACGTCACCCTGGAGCAAGCGTTGCATCGGCACCGGCTGTCGCAGGTCTTGCCTGAGCTCACCGATGACACGCCGCTGCGCGGGCGTGAGCTCGAACGACAGATGCGCCAGCAGTGCATCGAGTAAGGCGCCATGACTGGCAAGCGTGGGCGCCGCGTGCGATTGTTCCTGTTTGCGCAACCGGCGCAGGCTTAAGTGGTGCGCGAGCAGCTCCTCGAAAGCCAAGCGTTCACGACCACCATGGTGTCCGCGGATGATGAGCTCCGCGGTTGCCGCGTCCGGCGGGCGGTGAATCTCCTGCAACGCATCACGAAGACTCGGCATGTCGAGCTCAGCCAACAACTCCGGCGGTAACCACTCAGGCAAGGGCTCGAGGTAACGCTCGAGCGCCTGCTCGGTAAGCCTGCGCAGGCTCTGTTGATGCAGGCCTTCGGTGGTCGGATATACCGCCGTCAGGTACGACTCGGGTTCGGGCTCCACCTCGCCTTCAAAGACACTGTATTCCGGGTGCGTCATTTCTAGACCCGCCGGCCCGAAGCGCACTTCGCCGTAAGCCCGGACACTGCGGCCACGCTGCAGCTTTTGTTGCTGCAGCGCCGAGAAATGAAAAAAGCGCAATGTGAGAAAACCCGTGCCGTCGCTGATACGGCAAAGCAGGCTGCGCTTGCCGCGATAGCCCGCGTCGGTCAGCTCGATCGTACCTACCACCAGTGCCTCGAGCCCGCGCTGCAGGCTGCCGATCGGCACGACACGCGTACGGTCCTGATAACGCAACGGCAAGTGAAACAAAAGATCCTGGACCGAGCGCAGGCGCAAACGCGAGAGTTTGTCGGCAACTTTGGGGCCGACACCGCGCAGGGTGGTGACCGGCACAGACGCCAGGTCCACGTAACCAGCAGGTACGGCAGGTGCGCGCGAGTTCACAGGCCCTTGTAACTTACCACCTGCACATCGGGCGCCGCTACTTGCCGCTTGTTATTTATCCAAGACCATAACCGCATCCACCTCGACCGTTGCGCCCTTGGGCAGAGTCGCGACGCCAACGGCAGCGCGGGCCGGAAACGGTTCACTGAAGAATGTCACCATCACCTCATTGACCAGGGCGAAGTGTGACAGATCCGTTAGGTATACCGTCAACCTGACAATATCCGCCAGGCCCCCGCCGGCGGCGCCGGCCACCGCCTGCAGGTTGCGAAACACGCGCTCGATCTGCGTGCGCATGTCGCCCGCTACGAGTTCCATCGTTTCAGGGTCGAGTGGGATCTGTCCGGAAAGATAAACAGTGGCACCTGCCTTGATGGCCTGGGAGTAGGTGCCGATTGCTGCCGGCGCCTGGTCGGTCTTGATCGCTTGTTTCTTCATGTTTAGGACCCCTGATAAGACACGCATGAAACTTGGCGCAGCGCACGCCATCATCGGCATAGTCTGCAGCCAGCGCCGCCGTGCGCTTCGCGCGAGCCAGCATAACATAGCGAACAACGTGTCGTGGGGAAGGGTTTCGTTGTGGATGGGAGAAGCGAAACCCGGAGCCTCTGGCAGGGCCTGTTAACCTTTTCTCCGGCTTAAGCGTACGACATCTTCCTGCAGGCGCACGCGGCGCATAATGCGCGCCAGGTGCGCGCGATCATGTACCTCCACCGTGAAGTTCATCGCCCGGTACTCCCCGTCGCGCTCGTCAAAAGACAGCGTGTCGATGTTCGCCTCCATATCGGCGATCGCTGCCGCGATCGAAGCTAGCACACCGCGCTTGTTCCTGACCTCCACGCGGATGTTGACTGGGAATGCCTGCTCGATCTTTTCTTCCCAGCGCATGTCGACCCATTTTTCCGGATGCTTGCGATACTCGGCGACGTTGGGGCAGTCCATCGTGTGCACCACGATACCGCGACCCGCCGACAGGAACCCCAGGATGGCGTCGCCCGGTATCGGACAACAGCAGCGAGCGTAGGTGACGACTACGCCCTCGGTGCCACGGATGACCAAAGCCGGACGTTCGCCGCCTTTCTTACTATGGGGCTGGGCTTGCTCTTCGGTGGGCGGTGATAATTGTCGACTGACGACTGCTGCCAAGCGGTTGCCCAAGCCAACCTCACCCAACAGCTCATCCCACGTCTTGAGCTTGAGTTTCGCCAGCAGTTCCTGTCTACGCGCTTCGTCGACCTTGGAAAGGTCCACGCCCTGCGTCTGCGCGGCTCGTATGAGTAGGCGCTCGCCCAATCTCACTGCTTCGCTATGCTTCTGGTTCTTGAGGAAGCTGCGAATATGTGCCCGTGCCTTGCCGGTCACGACGAAATCGAGCCACACTGGATTAGGGCTGGCCCATTCGGCAGTGATCACTTCTACGTGATCGCCGTTGCGCAACTTCGTGCGCGGCGGCACGAGCTCGTGATTCACCTTGGCACTGATGCAGTGATCGCCGACGTCGGAATGCACGGCGTACGCGAAATCAATTACCGTCGCATCGTGCGGCAGTTTCTTGATCTCGCCGTTGGGGGTAAACACGTAGACCTCATCCGAGAACAGATCGACCCTTAGGTTCTCCAAAAACTCGCGTGGGTTTCCGGCCTTCTGCTGGATATCGAGCAGATCCTTTAGCCAGTGCAGTGTACGTTGCGGCATCGGTGCTCCCGAGCCGTCGCCGATCTTGTAAAGCCAGTGTGACGCCACACCGACCTCGGCGACGCGGTGCATTTCCTCCGTACGTATCTGTACCTCGACGGACACACCGAAGGGACCGAAAACAATGGTGTGCAACGACTGGTAGCCGTTTGCTTTCGGGATGGCTATGTAGTCTTTGAATCGTCCCGGGATTGGATTGTAAAGGTTGTGAACAATGCCCAGTACCCGATAACAGCTGTCCACCTTGTCGACGACGATGCGAAACGCATAGACATCGTACACCTGATCGAAAGAAACGTTCTTCTGGCGCATCTTCTTGTAGATGCTATAGACGTTCTTTTCGCGGCCGCTTACCTCGCCGACCACGCCCTCCTGTTGCAACTGATTGACTATGGCGCGGCGGATTTTCTCCACCACTGCCTTGCGATTGCCGTGACGCTTACGTACCGCCTCCTCGAGCACGCGATAGCGTTGCGGATAAAGGTAGGCGAAACCGCGATCCTCCAGCTCGTGAAACCACTGACGCATACCCAGACGGTTGGCGATCGGTGCATAGATATCGAGCGTTTCCCGGGCAATTTCGCGCTGCCGTGGTCGTGGCAGCGCCGATAGCGTGCGCATGTTATGCAAACGGTCGGCCAGCTTGATGAGGATGACGCGGATGTCGCGTCCCATGGCGAGCAGCATCTTGCGGAAATTTTCCGCCTGCTCCTCTTCCTTGGTCTTGAACTCGATCTGGCTGATCTTGCTCACGCCATCGACGAGCTCAGCAACCTCCTTACCGAAATCGTTGGCGATCTGCTCCTTGGCGGTCTCGGTATCTTCTATTACGTCGTGGAGAATGGCGGCGGTGATCGTCTGCGCATCCAGACGCATGCTCGCAAGTATGCGCGCAACCTCCAGAGGGTGATGGATATATGGCTCGCCGCTACGCCGCAGCTGACCTTCGTGCGCCTGCGCACCGAAGAGGTAGGCGCGATGGACATTGGCAACCTGATCAGGCTCGAGATAGCTTTCGAGCCGGTCGCAGAGATCGCCGACTAGAAACCGGCGGGATGGAAGGATCTTGGCATTAATCCGAGCTTTCAAGCTTTTGCGCTTGGTCCGACGAGTCGGACTCCAGCGCGCTCGGTACCATGGGGTCGGCTGCGTCGTCATCGTCATCCAGGCCGGCTTGCACGGCCGTCTCGTCGAGAATCGCGCTGGTCACAAAGCCGCCAGCGATCTCTCGCAAGGCCAGCACCGTCGGCTTATCGTTCTCCTTGGCCACGCACGGTTCCGCCCCGATCATTAGCTGCCGCGCGCGCTTACTTGCTACCAACACCAGTTGGAAACGGTTGTCGACGTTTTCCAGGCAATCCTCTACTGTAATTCGTGCCATTCTTCGCTCACCTCTATCGTTGTACGAAACACAAAGCCGCGCGTCGGTTTCCACCCTGCGCACGGCTCGATATATATATTCATTTTATTTCACATTAACCACCGCCGCCAGCCATGCCCAGGAGCGCCGCCATATCGACGGTGAGGGGCCGTACGCGCTCGGGTTTTCCGGTAATAATGGCCTTTAAGTCGGCCAGCGCCGCCGCAAAATCATCGTTGACAATCTGGTAATCAAACTCCTTATAGTGCTGCATCTCCGAGACGGCCGCGCGCATGCGCCGTTCGATCACCGGCTTCGAGTCCTGCCCGCGTCCGGCGAGACGCTTCGCCAAGGCTTCCCGTGACGGTGGCAAAATGAAGATGCTCTTCGCCTGCGGCATCGCTTGTTTTACGGCTCGTGCTCCTTGCCAGTCGATATCTAAAATGACGTTCTTGCCCTCCTGCAAGAGCTTCTCAACAGCCTTGCGCGACGTGCCGTAAAGGTTTTCGAACACCTGCGCATGTTCGAGGAACTCTCCCGAGGCGACCGAGGCCGAGAATTCCGGCTCGGTGACAAAAACGTAATCCACACCGTCCTGCTCGCCCGGGCGTTTCGCGCGCGTGGTATGGGATACCGATATGGCGACGTCGGGCAAGGCATCAGCTAGCGCCTTGGCCAGTGTGGTCTTACCCGCACCAGAAGGCGCTGACAGGATAAACAGTGTTCCAGGTTTCATCCGCTGTAGTAAAACTCAACGCGAAGCTGCAAAGATCGCAGAGGCTATTCGATCGATCCGTACTCTGTATCTCGGGTAGTGGGTAACCTGGTGTCGACTCTTGGTAGAAAAAACTAACATGATCCAAAATTTCTTTGCGACTTTGCGTCTTGGCGTTAGAAGTCTTTTACCAAACCGCTCACGGTTCATTCGATGTTTTGAACCTGCTCGCGCATCTGCTCTATTAGTACCTTGAGCTCGATCGCAGCATTTGTCACCCGTACATCGGCCGATTTTGCGGCCAAGGTATTAGCTTCGCGATTAAGCTCCTGCATCAAGAAATCCAAGCGCCTACCGACGGGTTGCGCGTCGCTCAACACGCGCCGGACTTCGTCGACATGCGTTTGCAGGCGATCGAGTTCTTCTTCCACGTCTGCCTTTTGTGCGAGCAGGGCGACTTCCTGTTCCAGCCTCGCGGGGTCGAGCTCCTGCTTTAGCTCCGCCAGGCGTTCCTGCAGGCGCTGACGAAATTGCTGACGCAAGTCAGTGAGCGCCTCGCGTACCGTCGCGACGATCTCAGCGGTCGCATCCAAGCGTTGCTCGACGATTTCCCGCAGGCGCTTACCTTCGCGTACCCGGGTCTCGACCAGCTCGCGCAGCGCCTGCGCTAACAGCTCCAGCGCCCGCTGCCCGAGGGCGTCGACGTCGAGCTCGACGGTCTTCAATACACCCGGCCAGCGCAGAATATCAATCGTGCGCAGTGGTGCCGCACCCGTGGCGATGTCGCGTATTTTCTCGCCGACATCGATAACCTTCTCGACCAGGGTCCTGTTCAGATCGAACTCGCCTGTCGCCAGATCCTTTGGCTGAAAGCGCAGTGTGCAATCGACCTTACCCCGCGAGAGCTCGCTGCTTACCAAGTGGCGCACCTGCGGTTCCAGGCCGCGTAGCTCCTCCGGCAAACGCGAGGCCACCTCCAGGTACCGGTGGTTGACCGAGCGCAACTCCCAAATCAGGCTACCCCACGGCGTTTCCTCGTCGCGGCGGGCAAAGGCGGTCATGCTGAGTGTCATCGGCCCTCCTCGCTAAATGACCCTCGGACGAACGCGTACGCACCACCGACGGTCTGTTTTGTCGCTAATTCCTTCATTTTAAGCTATGTTTCATAATGGTACGCAGGCCGCACCCAACCCGGGAGCGATCAGCCCGTCGCCAGAACAAATTGGTTGGGCAGGAGACGGCACGGGAACACAGGAGCCTGCCGCTCCGGATCTTGCATGAAAGAGCTAGCTGCCGCACTTCCCAACGGCTTTTTGCTGCACAATTACCGCATCGAACGAACTCTCGGTGGCGGCGGCTTTAGTATCGTCTATCTTGCAACACAAATAGAGACAGGCCAACAGGTCGCCATCAAGGAATACCTGCCGCTCGATCAGGCACGGCGTTTGGAAGACGCCAGCGTCGAAAGCATCTCAGGGGAATCATCGAACACCTTCCGTAAGGGCATCAAGCGCTTTTTTGATGAAGCGGCGGCGCTGTCCAAGGTCAGTCACCCCAACATTGTTCATGTAACGGATTTTTTCCGCGCAAACAATACTGTCTACCTGGTGATGGAATACGAGCGCGGCAAAGACTTGCGCTCCTACATCAAACGACATTCGGGCAGGCTGAGCGAGAAGTTCATCCGCCGCGTGTTTCCACAACTGCTGCTTGGGCTATGGGAGCTACACAAGAACAAGCTGCTGCACCTCGACATCAAGCCGGCCAATATCTATCTGCGCCCGGGTGGGCGCCCGTTGCTGCTCGATTTCGGCGCCGCACGGATGCTCGCCATGGAAGACGACAAGCCTCAGGGGCCGCATACTCTGACCTTGGGTTTTGCTCCGATCGAACAGCATCGCCACGGCGAGGTCGGTCCCTATACCGACCTCTACGCGATCGGTGCCACCATGTGGGCCTGTATGGCCGGTCGCGCACCGCCGGCCGCGACCGATCGCGTCATAAAGGACACGCTTAAGCCCGCGGTACGCAGCTTCGCGCGCTATTACTCGAAGCCGCTCCTGGAAACCGTCGACTGGTGCTTGCAGATGGATCCCGCCCAGCGACCGCAAACCGTCGAACAGCTGCTGCATTTCCTCAATGAAAGCTGGATCGCCAAGATGGATCAAAGCCCCGCCGCCTATATGCAGCGCCTGCGTGTCTTCTTCGAGAACTTGTTAGCTACCCTGAGTTCGTTGAAGCAGCGATGAAGTACGAGCTTGCCAGCTTGAGCGTCGTCGGTGGCCGCAGCAGCAATCAGGACCGGGTCGTGCACGCCGAACGTGAAAATGCTGTGCTCATGGTGGTCGCCGACGGACTTGGTGGTCACGCTGGCGGCGATCTCGCGGCAGAGGCGCTGACACAGACTGCAGTGAATGCGTTCCACCGCATCAAACAACCAACCATCACCCAGCCGTCGGCGTTCCTCGCGCTCACAATATTGCAAGCACACAATGCCATCATGCAATACGCCAAGATTCACGACCCCGAACTGCAACCTCGCACCACCTGCGTGCTGTGTCTGGTGCAGGATGGCTATGCCTATTGGGCACACGTCGGTGACAGTCGACTGTATCACTTCCGGGGAGACAGGCTCTTGACGCGCACGCTGGACCATACGGCAACCGAGCGCTTGCGCGAGGACGGCGTGATTACCGAAGAGGAAATGCTGAGTCATCCGGAGAAAAGTCGTCTACTGAAGTGTGTCGGTGGGCCGCAAAAGCCCAGCATCAGCATCGGTGGCGAAACACCGTTGCAGCGCGGCGATACCCTGCTGCTTTGCAGCGATGGCGTGTGGGAAGCATTTGCCGAAAACGAGC
The DNA here is from genome assembly GCA_003251795.1 of Candidatus Muproteobacteria bacterium. Classification (GTDB taxonomy): domain Bacteria; phylum Pseudomonadota; class Gammaproteobacteria; order Acidiferrobacterales; family SPGG2; genus SZUA-472. Next base: position 12,605 of record QKEI01000026.1, on the reverse strand, counting down.
TTGGGCGTTACCTCAATTACGACTCGCTCGACGAAGGTATTGAGGAGATGGTGATCGAAGCCGAGCACAGAAGGCGCGAGGCCTGCGATAACATGAGCGCAGTTTGCCTGCGTTGGCGCGACCATGCCCCTCGCAGCCTACCATTGCAGGCGAACCCTGCTTTGAACGTCGACCAGGAAGCACTTTGGGAAATCGCCAAGAACAAAATGCTCGCACAAAAGGCGCAACTGAGCGCCCTGGCCAACAAGAGAGCCGGGGCCGCGAGCCACCGCAAGTCGCGCATTGTTAACAAAGACAAGAAGAAATCACTCAAGAACGAGCTCGAGGAACTGGAGAACTTCATCAAGAACCTCGAGCAAAAATAGCGCTGCTCGTACGTAACGGTCCGATCCCCGACTTTTCATTGCCAACAGGGGAGACATAGAATACGGTACGGCGCTGGCACGCTGTGCCCCTAACCTCGTATCGGAGATCCCGCGCAGACGTGAGCACAAGCCCGCGACCAAGTGGACGTAAAGCCGACGAGTTACGTCGGGTGGTCCTCACCCGTGGCTACACGCGCCACGCCGAGGGCTCGGTGTTAGTTGAATTCGGTGACACGCGCGTAATATGCACCGTCAGCGTGGAAGAGCGCGTGCCCAATTTCCTCAAGGGCGCGGGCAAGGGCTGGGTCACGGCCGAATACGGCATGTTGCCGCGCTCAACGTCCGAGCGCATGGCCCGCGAGGCGGCGCGCGGCCGCCAAGGCGGGCGCACCATGGAGATTCAACGTCTCATCGGACGTGCCTTGCGCGCCGCGGTCGATCTTAGAGAGCTCGGCGAACGCACGCTGACCGTCGATTGCGACGTGATTCAGGCCGACGGCGGAACGCGCACCGCCTCCGTGACCGGTGGTTGCGTCGCCTTGGTCGATGGCATCAGCTACCTGAAAGAACGCGGCCTGATTACGGGTGAACCACTGCTTCATCTGGTAGCGTCGGTGTCCACCGGCATTTATAACGGCGAAGCGGTGTTAGATCTCGATTACGCGGAAGACGCCAACGCCGAAACCGATATGAATTTCGTCATGGACGACGGCGGCCGCTTCATCGAGGTTCAGGGAACGGCCGAGGCCGATCCGTTTACCATGGAGCAGCTGCTGGCCATGACGGCGCTGGCCAAAAGCGGCATCGCCCAGCTCATCGAGCAACAGCGCCGCGCCCTCGGCATGACATGAGCGCGCGCATCGTCCTTGCCAGCAATAATCCCGGCAAGGTGCGTGAGATCTCACAGCTGCTGGCGCCACTGAAGCTTGAGGTCGTACCACAAACCGAGTTGGGCGTGGCTGAGGTTGAAGAAACCGGGCTTACGTTTGTCGAAAATGCCATCCTGAAAGCGCGCAACGCCGCGGGCCATACCGGCCTTGCCGCCATTGCCGACGATTCGGGACTCGAGGTCGACGCGCTCCACGGCGCTCCCGGCATACACTCAGCACGCTATGCCGGTGCGAACGGCAATGACCGGGCAAACATCACGCGCCTGCTGGAAGAGTTACTAGACGTTCCCGAGGCACAGCGTACTGCGCGTTTTCAATGTCTGATGGTCTATCTGCGCCACGCTGGGGATCCCACGCCGATCATTTGTCAGGGCACCTGGGAGGGCCGCGTCTTGTTTGCGCCGCGCGGCGCAAACGGCTTCGGCTATGACCCGGTGTTCTTCGTGCCCACCCACAACTGCTCGGCCGCCGAGCTACCGGCGGACGTGAAAAATCAGCTCAGTCATCGCGGACAAGCGCTGCACAAGCTGCTCGAGGCGTTACGTAGCAGGGCAGTCTGACCGAACATCCCGATGGTTCAGATCGCTTATCTTCCACCGCTGGCGCTCTATGTTCACATCCCCTGGTGCGTGCGCAAATGCCCGTACTGCGATTTCAATTCTTATCGCGCGCCGGGGGCGATCGACGAGCTGGCTTATATCGATGCGCTGCTGCGCGATCTCGATCAGGACATGCCGCGCGTGTGGCGCCGTCGGATCCTGTCGATCTTCATTGGCGGAGGTACGCCTAGTCTGTTTTGCCCCGACTCGATCGACGCGTTGCTCTCCGGTGTACGCGCGCGTTTGCCGTTTGATGCCGATACCGAGATTACGCTCGAGGCCAATCCCGGCAGTGCGGACGTTGTGCGCTTCACAGGCTTTCGCGAGGCCGGGGTCAACCGTTTGTCGATCGGTATCCAAAGCTTCGATCCAGAGAAATTGCAGGTGCTCGGTCGCATCCACGGTCGCGAGGAGGCGCTGCACGCCCTTGATGCCGCACGCCGCGCCGGTTTCAGCAATGTTAATCTCGATCTGATGTTCGGCCTGCCACAACAAACGCCGGGGCAGGCATTGGCGGACGTGCGACGTGCGATCGACCTCGCGCCGGAGCACATTTCGCTGTACCAGCTGACGATCGAACCGAACACGCTGTTCTCGGCCGACCCTCCGGTGCTGCCAGATGAGGATGCCGTTTGGGAAATGCAGCAGCGGTTGCAGGACTTGCTCGCGCAAAACGGCTACCACCAATATGAGGTTTCGGCCTATGCGAAAGCAGGCAAGCTCTGCCAGCATAATTTGAACTACTGGCAGTTCGGCGATTACCTCGGCATCGGTGCCGGCGCCCATGCCAAGATCAGCGATCCCCAGGGCATCACGCGTCTTGCCAAGCTCAAGCATCCAAACGCCTATGTCGCCAGCGCCGGTACACCCGCCGGCATCATCAGCACGCAGCGCTTATCGCGGGAGGACGTAATTATCGAGTTCATGATGAACGCACTGCGTCTCACCGAGGGCTTCCCCGCCCAGCTGTTCCAGGAGCGCACCGGTCTACCGCTCGCCGTAGTCATGCCGACATTGAAATCGGCCGCCAGCAAAGGACTGCTTAGCTACGACGGACAAACAATACGCCCGACGGAAACCGGTAAGCGCTTGTTGAATGATTTGTTGTGTCTATTCGTACCGGCAGAAGACACGGCGCTCGCACGGGCACCGGTTACCGGGGTGCGCACCGTCGACACTGCCTCAAGCTAACTGCCGAACACCTGACGCAGCAGCTCTGTGGTGCGCGCGATCGGGTCTTGGCGAATGCGCCGCTCTTCCTGGGCGAGCATGTAGAACAATCCGTCGAGCGCTTTGCGCGTGACATAATCGTCGAGGTCGAGTCCGCGGGTGTCGACCAATCCGGTACTGGTCGCTTTTTCCACGAAGCGCTTGTAGTAGGCAGTCGCACCCACATCGTTGGTGGTGCGTGCCACCACCGGGCGAAAGATGGCAGTCAGCCGATCTTGTGAATGGTGTCGAAAGTACTGTGTCGCCGCGTCGTCCCCGCCCCTGAGAATGCCGACAGCGTCTTCAATGGTCATATTCCGTATGACCTCGACAAAGATCGGTTTGGCTTTGGGTGCGGCCGCCTCGGCGGCGCGATTAAGGCTGGTGACGAATTGATCGGCGTACTTGCCTGCGCCCAATTTGCGCAGCAAGCCCTCGGCCCGCTGCAGCTGATCGGGCACGGGAATGTGCACCGGCGGGTTTTTGAGATAACCGTCGACCTTGCCGAGCGTGCCGGCGGCGCGCTCGCTACCAATCTCGAGCGCTTGCTTGAGTCCGGCGGCGATGGTCTGGGAATCGAGTTCCTGGCCCCGCTTCCGGTACTCGTCAACCTGCTGCTTGACCCAGTCGCTACTGCAACCCGTGGAGGAGGCGCACAGCGCGGCCACTAGCAGCGCAAAGAAACGTCGCATCAACCAAGCATGGCAGATTCCGATGCACGCGCAACGGGTCCCGTGTAATCGTTTAGAATGGTCGGCTGCGCAAACGGCTAGGTGCTGAACGATGCTATTTCCATGGATCAAGGCGTTTCATATCGTTTTCGTGGTCACGTGGTTTGCTGGCCTGTTTTACCTGCCGCGTCTTTTCGTTTATCACGCGATGACGGATGACGCGCTCGGTAGCGACCGCTTCAAGACCATGGAGCGCAAGCTGTTCTATGGGATCATGACGCCGAGCGCGGTGCTCGCCCTCGCCCTGGGTCTTTGGTTATGGCTCGCCTATGGCTTTGCCGGCACGTGGCTGCATATCAAACTGCTGCTGGTCATTATCTTGGTCGTGTATCACGTTTATTGCGGCAAGGTCTTGCTCGACTTCAAGCGTGACCGCAATCGCCACGGGCACGTGTACTACCGTTGGCTCAACGAGTTGCCGGTATTGATCTTGATCGCCGTCGTCGTGCTGGTAGTACTGAAGAAACCCCTCTAACACCCGCTCGCAGTGGTGCGGCTAATACATGTCGGTCGGATCGACATCCAACGACCAGCGTACGCGTTTGCCCGTCGGTGCCTGCTCCAAACGCGCCAGCCAACAGGAAAGGAACATATGCAGCGGTCGCCGCTGCTTTGCCTGCACCAGCAGTTGTGCCCGATAGCGCCCAGCGCGGCGTTCCATCGGAGCCGGCACCGGGTCCATTAGCTCCACGCTGTCTTGTTTGCGGCAATCAGCAGCCAGCGCCCGCGCCGTGCGCACAAAACCGAGCGCCACTTGTGGCGCGGGCGATTCCGCGCGCAGCAGCGCAAAGTGCACAAATGGAGGGTATTGGGCGGTCTCGCGCTCCTGCAGTGCGAGCTCGGCGAAACCACTGTAGTCATGGCGGCGCAGGGCCGAGAATACCGGCTCACTCGGGTGATAAGTCTGGATCCAAACCGCCCCGGGTCGGGCGGCACGACCGGCGCGTCCACTGACCTGGATGATTTGCTGTACCAAGTGCTCGCTCGCCCGGAAATCCACGCTGTACAGACGTTGATCGGCGTTGAGCACACCGACCAGTGTCACGTTAGGGAAATCATGCCCTTTCGCCAGCATCTGGGTGCCGACCAGAATGTCCGCCTCGCCGGCGTCGATGCGGCGCAATTGTTCCTGCAAGGCCCCCTTGCGTCGTGTGCTGTCGCGGTCGACGCGCACGATACGCGCTTGCGGAAAAAGCCGCGCCAAGGCCAGCTCGACCCGTTCCGTGCCTTCTCCCAGCGCGTGCAGGTTGCTCCCCCCGCACTCGGGACAAACCTCGAATAAAACACCTTCGCTGCCGCAATGATGGCAGCATAATCGCCGGCTGCGCTTGTGCAGTGTCATCTTTGCATCACAACGCCGACAAGGTGCGAGCCAGCCACAATCGTGACACATGTAGGCCGGCGCATAACCGCGGCGATTGATGAAAAGCAGGCTCTGCTCGCCAGCGTCGAGCCGTTTGCGGATTTGATCGATTAGGGGCGGGGACAAACCGTCGTGCACCGGCAACTGTCGCAAGTCGAGCAAATGCACTTCGGGAAGCGTCGCCGAACCGGTGCGATCGGGTAAATGCAAGCGCTGGTAGTTGCCCTTGGCGATATGCTTCAGGCTGTCGAGCGATGGTGTGGCGGAGCCCAGGACGATAGGTATAGCCAAACGATGGGCCCGCATCACCGCCAGATCGCGTGCATGATAGTGGAAACCGTCTTGCTGCTTGTACGAGGCGTCGTGTTCCTCATCGACAATAATCACACCTGGCAAACGCAGGGGAGCAAATACTGCCGAGCGCGTGCCGATGACGATCGCTGCGCGCCCATCACGCGCCATCAGCCAAGCCGCAAGACGCTCCTGGTCGGTCAGCCCAGAGTGCAGTAACGCGACCGGCTCCCGAAAGCGCGCGCGCACGTTTGCCAAGAGCTGCGGCGTCAGACCGATCTCCGGCACCAATAGCAACGCCTGCTGCCCCCGCCGCAGTACAGCTTCGATAACCTGGAGGTAGACCTCAGTCTTGCCGCTACCGGTGACACCGTCTAATACGAAGGAACGGTATGAGTCCAGGGCATCGGTAATCGCCGTCACCGCCGATTGTTGGGCGGTGGTCAATCGCGGGCCTGATATTACTTTGGCATGTTCAGGCTCGGCTGCCGCTGCGGCCCGCTGCTCTACCTGCGCCCAGCCTTTGGCTACAAGCGAGCGCATGGCTGAACGCCACCCGTGCACCGCCCGTGTGAGCGCAGCAGCATCAAGACCGTCAGGGGTCTCGCTTAGCGCCGCCAGCACGCGTCTTTGCAGTGGCGCCCGGTCGAGCGCGCTCGCCGCCAGCGCCTTGCCGGCATCGGTGCATCGCCAAACGCGCACCGCACCGGCGTCCAGATCGCGGCCCTGCCGCAGATTCACAGGCAGCGCGGCCTTAAGCACCTCGCCCAGCGGATGATGGTAATAATCAGCTGCCCATTGCAACAAACTCAAGAGCTCTTCGGGCAACACCGGCTCGCTATCGAGCACCCTCAATACCGACTTGAGACGCTCGCGCTTGATAACGCTCTGATCGGCGATGCCGATCAGAAAACCAACGATCTCACGACGGCCGAAGGGCACACGCACACGCATGCCGCGGCACAAAGTAAACGTCGTGTCGGGGAGGGCGTAGTCGAAACAGCGGCGCAGCGGGGCAGGAACGGCGACGCGCAACACAGCAGGCTTCATGCGCGCCAATCTATCACAGCGTCGACTAGTCTGTTGTCCGACTGGCAACCACCGCGCGTTCACTGTAAGTAGTTGTCAAGCAATCAGGAATTGGATTATTAACAGAATCTGTACATGAACCTGTGGATAATGCTGTTAGTAAGTCGTCCACGGTGGCAAATGGCCGCAATCTCATGGGGTTGTCTGTCCCTTTGTTCAAAATTTAGGCGGTCGTCACTTAGTCCAACAATTCAACAGCTTAACCTCACATCCGAAGCAACGGCCGCCCTGCGCCCGCGGACCGGGCCGAGGCGGGTACCACAGAAGTTCGTTTCTGTGTATATCTGACCGACGAGATAGATGCGCCAGCCGACGAGCGGCAGACGCAGGACGATCACCGTGACTGTTGGCCGTCGGCGCAGCGGCGAGGGAACGATACCAATGGGACTATTCATCAACGGACAGTGGTCAACCGAGCAACCAGTGGATGATCACAAAGGCCGTTTCATCCGCGCCAAGACACAATATCATCACTGGGTCAGCGAAGCCGGCGCACCCGGATTCGCTGCCGAGCCCGGCCGCTACCATCTTTACGTTTCTTACGCCTGCCCCTGGGCCCATCGCACTCTCATCACGCGAAAGCTCAGGGGTCTGGAACAGGTGGTTTCGCTTTCGATCGTCGACCCGGTAATGGGCAGCGACGGTTGGCATTTCAGCCACGCGCCGGGGTGCATACCCGATCGTGTGAACGGCGCGCGTTTTCTGCGCGAAATTTATCTCAAAGCCAATACGCACTATAGCGGCCACGTCACTGTTCCGGTACTGTGGGATCGTCGACAGGAGACCATTGTCAACAACGAATCGCGCGAGATCATGCGCATGTTCGACACTGTTTTCAGCGGCTCTAGCAGCGCAAATTTCTGTCCGGCAGAGCTGCGCGAACGCATCGATGAAACCATCGACGCCCTCTATGAGCCGATCAACAACGGTGTCTACCGTGCCGGCTTCGCCGGCACGCAGGATGCGTATGAAGAGGCAGTTACCGAACTGTTCATCGCGCTCGATGGTTGGGAACGACACCTGGCTGAGCGCCGCTACTTATGCGGCAACACCCTCACCGAGGCGGATTTTTGCTTTTTCACCACCCTGGTCCGTTTCGATGTTGTCTACCACACGCACTTCAAGTGCAACCTGCGGCGCATCGTCGATTATCCCAACATCTGGAACTATCTCAGGGACTTGTATCAAGTGCCTGGTATTGCCGATACCTGTAACTTCGATCACATCAAGCGGCACTATTTTCAAAGCCATACGTCGCTCAATCCCAAGCGCATCGTTCCGCTTGGTCCGATCATAGACTTCAATGCAGCCCACGACCGTGAGCGTTTCAATTGAACTAGCCCACCGGGCATAACGACGATGTCCATGTGGTCGAGTATCGCCGATCAGATTGCGTCCGAAACCGGTCGCCCGTTCAGTGTGCGCCGGCAGCGCTCCGTGGGTGGCGGCTGCATCAACTCTGCGGTGCTATTGGAGGGCAAGGAAGGCCTATTGTTTGTCAAGCTGAATCCGAATGCAGGCGCCGAGATGTTCGCTGCCGAGTTGGCGGGACTGCGTGAGATCATAGACAGTCGCACCGTGCGTGCGCCCACACCGATCTGCTGTGGCAGCACGCACGGCTACGCCTACCTCGTACTCGAGTACATCGCTCATGGCAGACCCAGCGAGCACAGCATGGAGCAGCTTGGTCTGGACCTCGCGCGTATGCATGAGGTGCACGGCAAGCATTACGGTTGGAGCCGGGATAACACCATCGGCTCTACGCCGCAAATCAATACCGTAAGCGATAACTGGATAGACTTCTGGCGTACCCAGCGATTGCAGTTTCAACTCAGCCTCGCGGCCGATAGCGGCTATGGCGGTAGCCTGCAACGCAAGGGCGAGGTGCTGCTCGCTGACCTAAACGCCTTCTTTCAAGACTACACACCGCCGCCAGCGCTACTGCACGGTGATCTCTGGTCTGGCAACTACATGATCGACGAGAATGGTGGCGCGGTAATCTTTGATCCCGCGGTCTACTACGGGGACCGCGAAGCGGATCTGGCGATGACCGAGCTGTTCGGGGGGTTCCCCGCGCGTTTTTACCACGCCTATCGCGACGCCTATCCCCTGGATCCGGGCTACCCGATGCGCAAGACCTTGTACAATCTTTACCACGTACTGAATCATCTCAACCTGTTCGGTGGCGGTTACCGCCGACAGGCCGAAGACATGATCGACACGTTGTTGGCGTCAATTCGCTGACGCGCAACTTCGGCACAGCGCCACCTAGCGCAACGCTAGACCCATGATTCGCAAGAAAAGCTGGGCGCTATTGATAGTGCTGGCCGTGCTATTGACGGGGTTGCCGTTGCTCGGTGTCGCTGCAGCCGGCAAAAACCTCATCGACTACCTGCGATTCCCGCCCGTTACCGCCTTTGTCGTACACGCGCCATTCTCATGGGTCGTGTTTTGCGTGTTCGCGCTCATGACCGTGGCGAGCGTCACGCCTTTCGTCTATCGCCTAGGTCGTTCGACTGGCACCACGCCAGTATTGCCCGGGCCTTTAGCGTTTCCCTGGTGGGGCTGGCTCGGCGGCATCATTGTAGTGCTCGCCTGGTGGTTCGCCTGGACACGCTTTACCTGGTTTGCGCCCTTGCAAACCTTCACCTTCAGTCCGATCTGGCTCGGTTACATCCTCATGGTCAATGGCTTGACCTACGCGCGTACGGGCCACTGTCTACTGCGCGACCGGCCCGGCTATTTCTCGGCACTATTCCCGTTCAGTGCCGCTTTCTGGTGGTCTTTCGAATACCTAAATCGGTTCGTGCAGAACTGGCATTACGTGGGCTCGGCTACGCTTACGCCTTGGGAGTACTTCTGGTACGCGACGCTGCCGTTCGCCACGGTGCTACCAGCGGTGCTTTCTACCCGTGAGCTACTGGCATCGCTGCCGTGGCTGAGTCGCGGTTTAGAGACAGCATGGCGCATTAGCCTGCCGCACCCCAAGCTAATGGCAACGGCAGTGCTGGTGCTGGCAGGGGGAACGCTCACGGCAATCGGCGTTTGGCCGGAGGTCCTGTTTCCCGCCTTGTGGCTGGCGCCCCTGCTGTTGATCACCGCGCTGCAAGTCATCACCGGCGAGCCCACGATCTTCGAGCCCGTTTCCCGCGGCGACTGGAGTCGACTCTGGCAAGCGGCGGTGGCTGCCTTAGTGTGCGGATTCTTCTGGGAGCTATGGAATTACAAGAGCCTGGTACATTGGGAGTACTCGGTGCCGTTCGTGCAGCGCTTTCAGCTCTTTCACATGCCCGTGTTAGGTTACGCCGGTTACCTGCCGTTCGGACTCGAATGCCTGGCGCTCGCCGGTCTGCTTGAGCGTGTCTGGAATCAGGGTGATAAGAACTGATTGCCGGCGGCGGGCTGCGCAGAGACAGATTGGGGTCCGTCCCGCCCTGCTATGAATTCGATCAGCTCCAGGGTCAGGTGGCCAACCTTGAGATTCGCCTCTACCCGTACGAGCGGGCGTTGCGGATGGGTTTGGGCGATCCATAGCTCGACCCGAGTCTTACGCACGGGCTTGCCTTCGAAATACGCCTGCAGCTTGAGCTTCAACGCCTCGAAGGTACCCACGGCAACCTTTACCGTCTCGACACCGGCCGGCTCGACCTCGAGCCACATGTTCTTGCCGGAGACGTAAATTTGCGTGCGTTCGGTCCTACCGATCACGTAATGCTTGGCCCGCAGAAAGTAGATAACCGAGAGGATATCCTTCGCCCCGTAAGACAGCGCGACCTCCTCGGTCTGCTGTGGCTCCCCTGTTTCCGTCGTGTATTCGGCCACCTTGCATGCGTCTTGCTCGAATTTGAGGAATTTCTGTTTTGACCGGCGCTTTGACAACATGGGCTGGCTATCCTGCTCGAACCAATAGCCAAATGCACCAAAATCCCAGGGTCGTGACCATGCGACGACCGAGCCGTGGCCGTTGTACAGCCCGCGGTACCACTCGCCCGTGCGCGCTTGCGCTCGAAACGCGCGGTACCAGTTGCCCTCCTCTTCGGCCGGTGGCCCCACTTCGATCTCGCCGAAACCCGCGAACACACCCATGTAGCGGACCTTGTAACGCAAGCGTTCCCCGGGCTGGAAGGGCATACCGCGGTAGACATCGTGAAACGCCACCGGCGGCGCGTGCGGGCGCTCCTGTGGGCAAATGGCGCCGCTGTCGCTCTTCGCTTCACTGCCGTGGGACGCAGGGATCGCGGTGAGGGCCAACGCAACACCGAGCATGGGCATTATGCCTGCCAGTGTCTGTGGCGCATCGATTTTCATGAAACTAGGCCCATTGGCGTAGAGCGACAGCCGCCGTGTGAGCGTAGACTGCGCCAGCAGATTGCCCTAGCACCGCAAAAGCGTCAACCGCGTGTCCAGGGTCGGTGGGCTCGTGCCGCGCACACAGGTGGTTAGCGTTTTTGCTTAGCGTCTGGAGCCAGCAGCTCTGGTCGTAACATCCAGGCCACTCGCCAGGTGCCACCTTCGCCTTCGAGGCACAACACCGTGCCCGGCTGAAACACGACTATCTCGGCCGTGGGGTCGCGAGTCAGCAGGAGGGAAGCGAGTCTGGCCATGAACGGTAGATGGCCCACCAACATGAGACTCTCATCGCTCTTGTCGATGCGACGAGTGAAGGGTTCCGGTTCGTCGAGCGGGTTCAAGCCGTGCGCCTGTTCAATGGCGACGCCCGCGCCAGTCGTGCGAGCCAAGATTTCCGCCGTCTGCCGCGCGCGGGTCTTGCCACTGTGCAGGATCTGGGAAAGCCCGGCCAGACGCCCGTTCAGCAAGGTCGCAACCCGCTCGATATCGGCCCTACCCCGCTCGCTCAATGGCCGTGCGGGATCAATATCGTCGGTCAGGGCATCTGCGTGCTGCACCAGGTACAGGTGCATTTAGGCAGGGGCGACGCTGGGCTGTGCCTGTCGGTAGAGTTGCGGACGGCCGAAGTAATACCCCTGCGCCCAGTGTATGCCGATATGGCGCAGTAGCTCGGCGGTGGGCTCGTCTTCGACCCATTCGGCAAGCGTGGTCAGGTTGAGCTCCTCGGCGATGTCCCGGATACCGCGCAGAATACTGCGTACGCGAGGCTCACGGGTCGCGCGACGCACCAGCTCGCCGTCGATCTTCAGATAATCCACCGGTAGATCGGCGAGATATTGGAACGACGAATAGCCGCTGCCGAAATCGTCAATGGCTAGCCGCATGCCGTAGTCGAGAAATGGCCGTAGGATCTGTCTTACCTCGCGCGCGTTGTTGAGAAACTCCCACTCGGTGATCTCCAACACTATCGGCTTCTTATCATCCTGGCGCCCACCGCTATTGGCGTCGCGCGAGCATTCGCTGACGCGCTGCAAAACCTCATCCACGACGTCCCGGTGGCGCAGCAGATCCGCCGATACATTCACAAAGTGTGACACTGCAGCACCGCTGCTCAGTTGCTCGCGGAAACGATCCAGCGTTTGTTGTATGACCTGCGTATCGATGCGCCGGACCATCCGCAGTTGATTGGCGGCCGGGATAAAGCCGGCCGCTTCGAGCAAGCTGCCCTCTTCTGTCACCAGCCGCGCCAGCGCTTCCTCACCGACCACACGGCCGCTTTGCAGATCGATAATGGGCTGATGCGCGGACTGCAGGCGTCCGCAGGCTAACGCTGACTCCAGCTGACTGCCAATAGAAAACAGGCCGCGCGCCTCGCGACTGTTCGTCACCACGCGATTCCGGCCGCGGCGTTTGGCCCCATACAGGGCCGCATCGGCGCCGGTCAGCACCTTTTCGACACGGTCACCGGCCTGCGGGTATTGCGCCAAGCCTATGCTGATGCTGATGGGGATCAGGCAATCATCCGCCTGGATTGGCTGCTCAACCACTTGCGCTCGCACGCGTTCGGCAATCGCGGTGGCTCTTTCATCATCGGCATCCGGTAACAAACAGAGGAATTCATCGCCGCCCCAACGACCCACCCAATCGCCCTCACGCAAGGAACGTTGCGCAATGTGTGCGACCGCCACCAGCGCGCGATCGCCTACGGCATGGCCGTA
>QKEI01000028.1 GCA_003251795.1 Candidatus Muproteobacteria bacterium | reverse complement strand
CAAATACTCAGTGGCCTGCTCCTCCACGACCGCAGCCTCGATCTCGCGCAATCGTGTTGCGTTAGCATAGCACGCACGTACGAATTCTTCAGGCGCCTCGTATTCCTGAGCCATCTCGGTAACACGCGCGCGCACGCGCTCAGGGCTTGCCTTGATCGCGTTGGCGCGAATCACCTCCGCCAGGATCAGGCTGCGGGTCAGTCGGTTTCGTGCGGTCTGCTCGTAAGCCGTGGATTCTTCGGACGTTTCGCTTGTAGCCTCTCCTTGGCGACCGCGCAAGGCGTGATGTAAACGACGCACGTAAGCAACTTCTGCCTGCAGCAAGCTTTGCGGCAACTCGAACTTGTTGGCGCCGACGAGAGCATCGAGCACGCGCGTGCGCTGCAAGGCGCGCAGACGCTGATGCAGCTCACGTTCAAGATTGATGCGTATGCGCTCCCGCAGTGTCTCGACTTTGCCGTCCGTTACGCCCAATTGTTGGATAAACGCCTCGTCCAGCTCGGGCAGTTGCGGCTCTGCGACCTCACGGACCGTACAATTAAAAACCACCTTGTTGCCTGCGAGCTCGGCCTTCGGGTGCTCCTTCGGAAACTGCAACTCGAGTGTTCGCTGCTCACCCGCTTTCGCATCCGCAAGCCCGGCCTCGAATCCTTCCATCAGTCCGCCGGCACCGAGGACCAGCTCGTAACCGGTCGCTTCACCGCCCTCAAACGGTTGTCCGTCAACCAACCCTTTGAAATCGATAACAAGACGATCACCGTCGTGCGCCTGCCGCTCTACCGGTCGCCAAGTTACGCGTTGACGCCGCAGCGATTCGACCGAGCGATCGACATCTCCTGCCGTAATCTCGGATGTCGGCCGCTCAATGCGTTGACCCTTGAGATCGAGCTTGGCAATCTCCGGGTAGACCTCGAACTCGGCGGTATAGGCAAAATCCTTGCCGCGCTCGAAAGACTTGCGCTCAATCACCGGCCCTGCCACTGGTGTCAGGCCTTGCTGCCCGATCGCCTCGCGAAACGTGCTCTCGATCAGCTCCCCTGCTACCTCCTGCAGCACCTGTTCGCCGTAGCGTGCCTCAATCACCTTGATCGGAGTCTTGCCGGGACGAAAACCTGGAACCTTGACCTGCCTGGAAAGTCGCTGCAGACGATTGGTTAGCGCCTGTTCGAATCGATCAGCCGGCACCGCGACTGTCAAGCGACGGCCAAGCGTACCCTTAGTTTCAACCGATACTTGCATATTGCCACCTTCCACATCAGGTTGGGCTCAACGTTTGAGCCCTGGTGCCTGCTAAAAGGATGATACCGCCTATAAACACGGGCGCCAATGAATGGCGCCGCTTGCAAGGGATGGTGCGAATGGGGAGACTCGAACTCCCACGGGTTGCCCCACTGGATCCTAAATCCAGCGCGTCTACCAGTTCCGCCACATTCGCGAAAAGGTTCTCAGCGACGCCTTTGCGTAACCGCCGTCAAGGCCAGGCTCTGCCAACGGAGCAAAAAAAGAGGGCTGACGCCATCGGCACAAGCCCTCGGTGCTGGTGGGCCGTGCAGGGCTCGAACCTGCGACCCGCTGATTAAGAGTCAGCTGCTCTACCAACTGAGCTAACGGCCCGCGTCTGGTCAAGTAGTGGGGTGAGCGATGGGATTCGAACCCACGGCCTTCGGGGCCACAACCCGATGCTCTAACCAGCTGAGCTACGCCCACCATGACTCGGGCGTGCATTATAACGGCGTTTCACACCGTCACTCTATAGCGATTCCCCAAACTGGCGCGCCCGACAGGATTCGAACCTGTAACCTGCGGCTTAGCTTACCACTACAGTTTTCACTGCCCCCATCGTGCACCGCCGGGGTTTGGTGGTCTGGACTGTATCTTCGCCATCGCAGGCGGGACACGTACAGTCTCTACGGATCCCGGTGCTGAGCACCGTTTGCTCAGACTTGAAAAGACCTACCCTCACGAAACGTTGTCTAAGAACTTACCGCTGTTCCCGACAGTGTTCCTGAGCCTTCGTGTCTTCCTGACCCCCGATGCGCCTTATCGGCGTACAGAGGTCACCGGTTTCCTCGGTATTCCCATCGCCCTACCACGTTAAGGGTCTACCGATACAGTGTCCTGCACTCCGCGAGTTCCTTTTCCCCGCGAAGGCTCCTGGTCTTACAACAACGTTGCAAGCGCGAAGGCCGCTGCTCTATCCGATTGAGCTACGGGCGCCTATACAGACTCGAACAGACTCGCTGCCACCGAAACCATGCGGCTGGATGGCCGTCGTTCCTGCTCACGTAGTTTCCAGTATCTGATCGCTACGATCTAGTTGGTCGGGGTAGAGGGATTTGAACCCCCGACACCCTGCTCCCAAAGCAGGTGCGCTACCAGGCTGCGCCATACCCCGAGGTTGATAAACAGTGTGCGCAAGCCTTTGAAATATAAGTGCGAACCGCAGCGACGTCAATGATAAAGCGATCGCCAGACGCGCGCGTCCAGCAGTTCGTCCTGTAAACAGCGGCGCGAGCCGCGAATGCAACAGCGCCGCCAGGCACAAACGACCCGCACAACCAGATCTCCAGTCTGTGGTAAGCTCTGCCCGCGACGAATGATCCCCTTGCACGACGACAATCCGACTTCAACCACGCCGTACGTTACGGTCGCCCTCATTGTCGTATGCTCCGTGATCTTCCTGTGGCAGCTGGCGCATGGGCCGCAGGGTCAACAGCTCGTCGTTTATAGCCTAGGGGTCGTACCTGCCGTACTCTTCGGTTACCGCGAGCTGCCGCCTGAAGTGTATGCCGTACCGGCATACGTTACCGTGATCACTTCAATGTTTCTGCACGGCGGCTGGCTGCATCTCATCGGCAACATGCTGTACCTATGGATCTTCGGCAATAACGTAGAAGACGCCATGGGGCATGTGCGGTTCATTATTTTCTATGTCGTGTGCGGTATCGTCGCCGTGCTTGCACATGCGCTGCCACACCCCGACTCGGTGATTCCGATGATTGGTGCGAGTGGTGCGATCTCCGGTGTGCTCGGTGCCTATCTGCTGCTACATCCTTATGCACGCGTACTGGTGCTCATACCGCTCGGTATTATCTTATACACCGTGCGACTGCCTGCCTTGGGGGTGTTGGGTTTCTGGTTTGGCCTGCAGCTGTTGAGCTCGCTGATGGCCGATCCGAACCAACCCGGAGTTGCCTTCGGCGCGCACTTAGGAGGCTTCGTGGCCGGTCTTGCATTGATACCGCTCTTCAAACATAGAAGAGTCCGTCTTTGGGCACAACCTAGATACCAGAGGAGATAAGGGGAGCTATGCGACAGTATCTCGACCTCATGCGCCATGTGTTGGAGCACGGCAACCTGAAGCAGGATCGCACCGGTACCGGCACCAAAAGCATATTCGGGTATCAGATGCGCTTCGACCTGACCAAGGGATTTCCGATGCTCACTACCAAGAAGCTGCATCTAAAGTCCGTTATCTACGAGCTCCTATGGTTTCTACGTGGCGATACCAACGTGCGCTATCTACAGGAGCACGGTGTGAGCATCTGGAACGAATGGGCCGACGAGCACGGCGAGTTAGGACCGGTCTACGGTGCCCAGTGGCGTTCCTGGCCGACCCCGGACGGGCGTCAAATCGATCAGATCAGTCGTGTTGTCGAAGAAATCAAGGTCAACCCGGATTCGCGACGTCTGTTCGTCAATGCCTGGAACGTTGCCGAAATCGAGCGCATGGCGCTACCACCCTGTCACACGGCTTTTCAGTTCTACGTCGCCGACGGTAAGCTCTCATGCCAGCTATACCAACGCAGCGCAGATATTTTTCTTGGAGTGCCGTTCAACATCGCATCATACTCGTTGCTGACACTGATGGTGACACAGGTGACAAAGTTGCAGCCGGGCGAGTTCGTGCACACGTTCGGCGACGCTCACCTCTATCTGAACCACCTGGAGCAAGCACGCACACAGCTCGCCCGCACACCACGGCCGCTGCCGACTATGTTAATGAATCCACAAAAAACATCACTTTTCGACTTCGAATACGAAGACTTTACCTTGTTGAACTATGACCCCTACCCCGCGCTCAAAGCGCCGGTAGCCGTGTAAAGCTTTTCATCGCCAAACGGCCGTCCCATCAGCTGAGCGACATCTGCCGTTGCCGAAGCCGATTATCTCCTTAATCGCGGCAATCGCCGACAATGGCGTTATTGGCACCGGCAATGCCTTACCCTGGCACCTGCCGGCCGATCTCAAACGCTTTCGCGAACTTACACGTGGACATCATGTCATCATGGGGCGCAAGACCTGCGAATCTCTGGGGCGGCCGTTGGCGGAGCGTATTAACCTCGTAGTCTCCACCAATACGCGCTACAACGCAGCCGGCTTTATCGTGATGAGCTCATTCGCGGCGGCGCTAGATGCAGCACGCGGCGAGCAAGAGGTGTTCGTCATTGGGGGTGCCAGCCTTTATGCCCAGGCATTGCCGCAGGCCGATCGTTTCTACTTGACGCTAGTACATGCGGACGTTGCGGGGGATACGCGCTTTCCCGATTTCAATCGTAGTGACTGGCGAGAACTCGAAAGAAACGAGCACGTGGCCGACGCCAAACATGCCCACGCCTACAGCTTTATTACGATGGAAAGAAGGCGCGAGGGGTGAGGACTGGGGAGTTAAGCGATTTGCGCGGCTAACTCAGCGGCTTGCTTCTTCTGGTCTTCGTTACCTTCAGCCAGCACCTCGTCCAGGATGCTGCGGGCGCCTTCGGCATCGCCCATGTCGACATAGGCCTTGGCCAGATCAAGCTTGGTCGCGGTCTCGTCCCATTGCTGCGCGTCATCTGCTCCCGCGGAATATTCGGCCACAGCCTCATCAACCGCAACGTCGCTATCTGACTCGTACTGCCACTGCGAATCCGCATCGGCAACAGCGGCCTCGGCACCGACATCACCAGCCGCGGGTCCGCTGTCAGTGATATCAAAGTCCACCATGTTGTCCATCGGCTGTTCACCGAGACCTACTGCCTCGTCTTGCTCCAATGCCGCTGTTCCCAACTCGTCAGCGGAGAGCTCAGCGGTGTCAGGAATAGGTGGCCCGTGGGCTACGGAGGGTGCGCCAGTATCGCTGGTACCGCTATCCATATCGAGGTCGAACTCAAGCCCGGACTCAGCCGCGGCAGTTTCCTGGGTGTCCATATCCAGCTCGAGCCCTGGTGTCGTGTCGTCCATTGCCGTCTCGAACTCTAGTGCCGGCGGTTCCTCGGACTCGGGCTCAGCCCCGAATTGCATCAGTGGCGCCCCCGCTACAGGCTGCGTTATGTTCGACCGTTCGGTAACAGCTGCCATCTGGAACATGGGGTTCTCTGGATTGAGCGTTCTGCCCATCTCCGCCACCCTGTTCCAAAGCTCACCACCGCGTCCCTCAAGTGCCGCGTACAACTCTTCGGCGAGTGTCTCGAATGCCGGAACGTCGTTGCGCTGGTGGTAGATCTCAAGCAGCTTTACCTTGAGCTCCTGACGGGACGGGTCCTTAGTAACGGCGTCCTTGAGGATCTCTTCTGCCTGTTCGTCGCGCCCATAGGCAAGATAAACTTCGGTCTCCGCCAACGGGTCGACTTCATCAGTAGAGATGTTGCCCATGCCGCCTTGGCTGAAGTCGCTCAGAAACGAAGTACTGCCAGCCGAGGTTGTCGCCTGTGCACCGCTATCGGTAGTCGGTGAATCGGTAATCGCATCCGAATCGGTCAGGATGCTCTCCTCGAACTCAGCCTCAGCCTGACGTCTGCGCCGCAGGTAAACGAGTAGAGTCAACCCAAGTGCTATGGCAACAATGAAGGCCACGCCTTGGATTAGGTAATCACCCACCATATCCTTAAGCTGCGCGACCAGGCCTTTCTCTTCCGCCGGCTGTGGCGGCACGATACGTCGTGGCTTCTTCCCGGCTGGCGGCGTCGCGGGAGATGTGGGTCTGATCCGGCGCGGACGCTTCCTCGGTTCCGGCTTAGCAGTCTCAGGCGTGGCCTCGGTGGCCTGTTTCGCTGCACCAGCCGCGCTCGTACCCTCAGCCGGTTTCGGCGGTGTTACGGGCTCCGCCTTCGACTCATCCGCGGGCTTGCTCTCACCTACCGCCTCCTGCGTCTTCGCGAGCTTATTGTTGTCGAGCTCGATGAGGCGCTTCTGCCGTGCGATCTGCGTACCCACCGTGTCGATGCGCTCGCCAAGTTCCTTTTGTTCCATCTGTTTGGACTCGAGCGCTTCGTCAAGCGTAGTTGCACGCTCTGCCAGCGCGGTGCGCTCGGACTGTGACGTATCACTAGCCCCGCCTTCCTTGCCCTTGTTCTTGTCGGCGTTCTCAATTGCGGCACGCACGATCTTCAGCAAGTCGCCCGGCGGCTTGGCGGCGGGTGCGGCCATGCTGGCACTTTCCTTAACCGGTTTCTCCTCTGGCTGCTTACTCGCCATCGGCTTAGCCGGCGTAGCTTCGTTCTCGGGTTTGGCTGGTTCCGTGGCCTCCGCTGCAGGCATCGTTGTGGCCTCAGGCTTGGATGCGGTGCCCATTGTTTCAGCCTTCGCGGTTTCCTCGGTCGTAGTCGGTGGCGTCGATACAGGCGATTCCTCGGAACCGGCCACCTTCAGTGGCTCCGCCTGTGCGAGTTGCTGTTTGTATTCTTGCCATTCCTGATACTGCGCGAAGAACACCGTGTGCGCTTGCTTCTTGCCTAACGCGATGACCTCATCGCGCTCCGGCATGATCAGGACCTCACCGGCCCAAACGTTGTTGACATTACTTCGGAAGAACGCATCGCGATTGGCTTGAAACAGAGCCATCACGACTTGTTCTGTAGTCAGGCTGCTGTCCGTACTCACATACTGCGCGATGGCCCATAGCGTATCGCCACGCTTGACCTCATAGCGTGCGACGCGTGCCCATGACGGTGCGTCGGCGGCGCGTGCAACCGACGGTCCGGGCATCGCTGTACCGGTTTCTGTTCCTTTCATGCCTTGCTCGGCGCTACCTCCGCCAGCGGCTGCGCTAGGCGCGGCCTGCGGCCAGCCAGTGTCAGGCGATATAGCGACCTCGCCACTTGATGCTGGACCTAGCGGCTCTGAGGGCCGTGGCTCTGGGGCTGCCGGCATCGCCGAGCTTGGTTGTTCCCGCTCCATTGCCGACGTTGACGCGACCACAGGCGGCTCGACTTGGGCGCCTGGCGCCGGTTCCACCAGGGTCTCTGGCGTTGCCGGCGCTAGAGGCGGTGCTGCGGTCGCCACAGGAGGCGGTTCTGGGGCAGCGGCCGGTGCGTTGGTCTCAGGGGCACTAATTGTCGGAGCTCGGCCAGCCACCATGTAGGGCGGATCAATCAACGCAGTGAATTCTCGAACCATGCGTCCACCGGCCCACTCTGCTTGTACAAGGAAATGCAAAAACGGCTCGCGCACAGGCTGCTCGGTAGAAAGTTGCAGGAACGGACGACCATCGAGCCGTTTGGCGACGGCAAATTTGATGTCCGCCAGAAAGGGGATGCGCTCGACACCCGCGGCATTGAATTCATTGCGCGGGGCGAGACCGACGTTCAAACTTTTCAGTTCCACCTTGCTGGCGGAAGTGAAATCAATTTCGGCATTGAGCGGTTCGTTCAAGGCCGAGTTAACCTTGAGACTACCCAGCCCAAGCCCATAGGAAATGGCGGGCAAGACTAACACTACGATACCGATAAGGCATCGCCCGAGCGTCATTGCCATCGCCCTCCGAGGTCGACTCTTGCTCATCACCCCTGATCCTTTACGACCAATTATAGCTTGTATTTCCTATAGTTATGCCGGTATGGTAGGAACCACCTTAACTATAGTTTATAAAATAGTCTTTTACCAAATGCTCTGCAATCTGAATGCTGTTGAGAGCAGCCCCCTTCCGCACGTTGTCCGAAACCACCCACAGATCGAGCCCCCGGGGATGGGAGATATCCTCGCGGATACGGCCTACAAAAACCCCATCCCGGCCAGCAGAATGGGTAACAGCAGTGGGGTAACCCCCTCCCCGACGTCCATCCACCACCTCCAAACCCGGTGCCCCCGCCAGTAGTGCCCGCACGGCATCGGCACTGATTTTTTCCCGGGTTTCGATGTGCACGGCCTCGGAATGACCGTAGAAAACAGGCACCCTGACAGCGGTCGGGTTGATCTGGATGGTATCGTCAGCCAGGATCTTGCGGGTCTCCCAGACCATTTTCATCTCTTCTTTGGTATAGCCGTTCGTCTGGAATTCATCAATGTGGGGCAGCACATTAAAGGCGATCTGCACCGGATAGACCGCAGGCTCGATCGGTCGGCCATTCAGTAAAGCAGCCGTCTGGCTTGATAGCTCTTCGATCGCCTCCTTACCGGTACCTGAAACCGACTGGTAACTGCAGACATTGATGCGCTCGATGCCCACCGCGTCATAGATCGGCTTCAGAGCGACCACGAGTTGGATGGTAGAACAGTTAGGATTGGCAATAATCCCACGATTGCGATATTCGCCGATGACATCGGGATTGACCTCGGGTACGACCAGAGGAATGTCGTCGTCGTAGCGAAACTGCGAGGTGTTGTCGATAACCACACAGCCAGCTGCTGCCGCTTTCGGCGCATAGACTGCCGACACGGCTGCCCCCGGTGAGAACAACCCGAGCTGCACCTGTGAAAAATCGAAATCGGCTACGTCCTCCACATCTAGCTCGCCATCGGCGAACGCGACTGCCGTGCCCGCTGAACGGCTCGATGCAAGTGCATACACGCGCCCCACCGGAAACCGTCGCTCGGCCAGTATTGACAGCATCGCTTCTCCTACCGCTCCGGTCGCGCCCAGCACGGCGACATCAAACTTCTTCGTCATCTCATTAACCTCGTAGGGTGCGGATACTACAGACTAACAACGTGCACAAGGCGGAAACGGGTTAGCTTACGGATTTTAGCGCCGATACCACAGCTTCACCCATCTCGCGCGTCCCGACCTTGCGGCCGGTACCGGTGTAGATGTCGGCAGTACGCAAACCGTCATCGAGCACACGCGCAATCGCCCGGTCGACCAATGATGCGAGCTCCGCCTGGTTGGCCGTATAGCGTAGCAACATAGCCACCGAGAGAATGGTGGCCAGGGGATTGGCGATATCCTGCCCAGCGATATCCGGCGCGGAGCCGTGAATCGGTTCGTACATGCCCTTACCAGAGGCATCGAGCGAGGCCGATGGCAACATGCCGATTGAACCAGTCAGCATCGCAGCCGCATCCGACAAGATGTCGCCGAACATGTTGTCGGTAACAATGACATCGAACTGTTTCGGTGCGCGCACCAGCTGCATTGCGGCATTATCAACATACATATGACTGAGGGTCACGTCAGGATACTGTTTGCCGACGTGGCTTACGATTTCACGCCAGAGTACGCTGGTTTCGAGCACATTGGCTTTGTCAACCGAACACAAGCGCCGGTCGCGCTTACGCGCGATATCGAACCCGACTCGTGCGATTCGCTCTATCTCCGACTCCGAGTAGAGCAACGTATCGTAGCCCTGTCGCTGACCGTCATCTAGGGAACGAATACCTCGCGGCTTGCCGAAATAAATGCCGCCTGTCAGCTCGCGCACAATCATCAAGTCCAGGCCCGCGACCACCTCAGCCCGCAGGGTGGAGGCGCTTGCCAACTGCGGGAACAACATGGCAGGACGCAAATTGGAAAACAACCCAAGCTCGGCACGCAGCTGTAACAGTGCTTTCTCCGGGCGTACGTTACGCTCGAGCGTATCCCACTTGGGGCCGCCGACCGCACCGAGCAAGATACAATCCGCTTGGCGCGCCAACGCCAGCGTACTCTCGGGCAGCGGCGTACCGGCTTGATCATAGGCGCTACCACCGACAGGAGCGTGTTCTAACTCGAGCCCAAGTCCGTGCTGGTCGCGCAGGACTTCCAGCACCTTTACCGCCTGGCCAATGGTCTCCGGGCCGATGCCGTCCCCGGCTAAGATTGCGATCTTGATTGTCATGGTAATAAGGACAATTAGTCAGGCGACCGGGCGTGGCCGGCTGCGCCTCGCGTCCACCGGCTGTCAGCGACACTTAATACTATACCAACCAGATGACCTAAGCGGGGAAGAGCCACGGCGCTTCCGTGCGGCGCCGCTTTTCGTAGGCCATGATGTCGGCGGCATGCTGCAGTGTTAGACCGATGTCATCGAGCCCATTAAGCAGGCAATGCTTGCGAAACTCGTCGACCTTAAAAGTAAAGCTCGCTCCGCCAGGCGTCGTTACTGTCTGCGCCGCCAGATCCACCGTAAGCGAGTAACCCGGGGTCGCCGCAATGTCCTTAAACAAGCCATCGATCGTTTGCGCATCCAGCACCAGCGCGAGAACGCCGTTCTTGAAGCAGTTATTGTAGAAGATATCGGCGAAACTTGGACTAATGATCACGCGGAAACCGTACTCCTCCAACGCCCACACTGCGTGTTCGCGTGAGGAGCCGCAACCGAAGTTTTCGCGTGCCAGCAATATGCTGGCGCCCTGATAGCGCTTGTTATTCAGCACGAACTTGGGATTGAGGGGTCGCTTGCTATTGTCCTTACCCGGAGCGCCATGATCGAGATAGCGCCACTCGTCGAACAGGTTTGGACCGAAACCCGTGCGATGGATCGATCTCAGAAACTGCTTGGGAATAATGGCGTCGGTGTCGACGTTAGAATGGTCGATCGGCGCCACGAGACCGGTCCACTTTTCGAATTTCTCCATATCAAACTCCCCCTAGGTTCGCTACCGTGCCGCACACCCAGAGGGTGCGTTGCACCTACGCGGCAACGAGCCTGCCATTAATGCCATTCCCTCACATCGACAAAGTGCCCAGCGATTGCGGCTGCCGCTGCCATCGCCGGGCTTACCAGATGAGTACGTCCGCCCTTGCCCTGACGACCCTCGAAGTTGCGATTCGAGGTCGAGGCGCAGCGCTCCCCAGGCCCCAGTTGGTCGGCATTCATACCCAGACACATCGAGCAACCCGGCTCGCGCCACTCGAAACCCGCCTTCTTGAACACCTGGTCGAGACCCTCATCTTCCGCTTGCCGCTTCACCAGACCGGAACCCGGCACGACCATGGCCAGCTTGATATTCGCGGCAACCTTGCGGCCACGCACGACATCGGCGGCTGCCCTTAGATCCTCTATGCGGCCGTTTGTGCAGGAACCGATGAATACCTTGTCCAGCTTGATCTCGGTGATTCCGGTACCTGGGGGCAGGTCCATGTACTTGAGCGCCCGCTCCATCCATTCGCGCTTTATCGGATCGGCCTCCGCCCCCGGATCGGGTATACGTCCATCAATCGGCGCGACCATCTGCGGCGAAGTCCCCCATGTGACCTGCGGTTTGATTGTCGCAGCATCGATATGCACGACCCGATCAAACTTGGCATCGGCATCGCTCCTTAGATCCTGCCAAGCGGCAATTGCCTGTTCCCACAACTTCCCCTTGGGCGCGAACGGGCGTCCACGTACGTATTCCACCGTTGTTTGATCCACGCCTATTAATCCCGCGCGCGCACCGGCCTCGATCGACATATTGCACACCGTCATGCGTCCTTCCATCGACAGTGCGCGGATCGCTTGACCGCCAAACTCCAGCGTACATCCGGTGCCACCAGCTGTACCGATCTTGCCGATGATTGCCAACACGATGTCTTTAGCCGTGATCCCCATCGGCGTCTCGCCATCGACGTCGATGAGCATGTTATTAGCCTTTTTCTGGATCAAACACTGTGTCGCCAACACATGCTCTACCTCGGAAGTGCCTATGCCGAACGCGAGCGCGCCGAATGCCCCGTGAGTCGAGGTGTGAGAATCACCACACACGACCGTCATCCCGGGCAGCGTGGCTCCTTGCTCCGGCCCAATCACGTGAACGATACCCTGACGCACGTCCGCCATGTCGAACTCGATAATCCCGAACTCCGCGCAGTTTTTGTCCAGCGCCTCCACCTGCGCCCGCGACACAGGATCATCGATTCCTTGGCTGCGATCGGTGGTCGGCACGTTATGGTCGGCTACCGCCAAGGCCGCATCGACACGCCATGGGCTGCGTCCTGCCAGGCGCAAACCGTCAAACGCCTGCGCCGAGGTAACCTCGTGCACAAGGTGTCGGTCGATGTAGAGCAACGTCGTACCACCAGCCTCGCTGCGCACAACGTGAGCATCCCAGATCTTGTCATATAAGGTCTTGCCGGCCATTGTCTTCGCGTCGGTGTTTGCTGAGGTCCGCCCTAATTTACCAAAAAAACAGCCTTCTCTGTGGCGGGCAGCAGATTAGCCCAGCAGCCCGGCGCCACGCAAGCGCAGGAACGGTGCACCTCGCCGGTTTTCGCCTCATCCCTGCTGTGTTGCCGGCGCCAGGCTCTCCCGGCATGAGCCCGCAGTTGACATTCAGTGTGACTTGCGTTTCGCAGATTGGCCATTTGCACTGTAGAGATTGACGGCGAATAAAAAGTAGGTCACATTGAACAGCGTCGCGTTGATAGAGCGCGATTTGCGGGGGAATAGATGCCGTTCAGACGGCATTATTTTTGTAATGAATTTCAAGGAACTCGTAATACATCTGGAGAGTTGCATCGGCTACCACCAGATCCCGATAAACCCGACGGCTACCGGGACCAAGGATCTGTTCGAGAGCTGCGCATTGCATCATGAATTGATGACCGATCTGATGCGGGCAATATATGTTGAGAACGGTTGCTGCAAACTCACTGACCCGGTTAGCCGCAAGCGTACGCATGACGCCATCGCACCCATTCGCTTAGAAGTACTGCGCTCAGCGAAGACGGACATCGACAAGTTTGATTTGATCGAAAGCTTCTGCACGGCGATCGAGCAAGCGTTCACCGCCGACGATCAACAACCGCATATCACAAGTGGGCGCCAACCGGTCAAGGAATTGGCAAGGACGGCGCAAGTGATTCCACTAGCGAAGTTTCGTTACCGCCGCTTCACGCGCTTGGCTTGATCGCCAGCGCGCTGATCACAAAGGCGACAGCAGCACAGAGCGCTGCGATCTCAAACGTAACTGCTGGTCCCAGACTCGCCCACGTCAGGCCGCTGTACAGGCTGCCGAGCGCGCCGCCGAGGCCAAAACTCACGCTCCCGTAGATTGCCTGGCCGCGGCACTGGTGCCTACCCGTAAAGAAGCGGTGCACCAGCTCGATTGCCGCCGCGTGATAGGCACCAAAGGTTACGGCATGCAGCGTCTGCGCAGCTATCAATATAGGCAGATGTTCTGGAAAGTTGCCGATCAGCACCCAGCGTATTGCAGCCACACCAAAGCTCATCATCAGTACCCGCCGCAGGCCAAGGCGTGGCTGCACGCGATGCATGATCAGGAATATTCCAATCTCGCATATGACTCCGAGCGCCCAAAGTCCTCCGATTGTGCCTTTGCTATAGGCAAACTGCTCCAGATAGATCGAATAGAAGGTGTAGTAGGGACCGTGGCTCGCCTGCATGAGAAAACACGCAAATAAAAACGCTGCTACTTCGGGTCGCAAGAACACACGGTAAAAACGCTCGCCAACGTTGTCTGCCGGCGCGCCCATCTCTGATTCTGGAATCGCCAACGTGAACAGCCAAACACAAACAAGCAGCAACACCAAGCTTGGTAACAACCACCAGATATCGATGTGGTCAAACATTCTGCCAAGACCGATGACGATGACAATAAACCCCACCGAACCCCACAGGCGAACGCGCGCGTACTCGCTGGACCGGCCGGCGAGATGATTGAGTGTGGTCGCCTCGAGCTGCGGTAAACAGGCATCCCAGAAAAAAGCGAACGCGAGCATCACCAGCGCCAACCAACCGAAGGCAGTACTAAGAAAAACTCCGCAAAAAGCGATCGCGGCCAGCAACCCGGCAAGACGAACAATCGCGAGGCGCTGACCGCGACGATCCGCCACCCAACTCCATATGTTCGGTGCAACGATGCGCGACAACAGCAACAATGCCATCAGTTCGCCGATTTGCAGCGGCGTAAAATGGATCGACTTCAGGTAGAGACCCCAGTACGGGATCAGCGCACCGATGGTGGCGAAATAGAAGAAATAGAATCCGGAGAGGCGCCAGTAGGGCATGGTCAGATACAAGATACAAGCGGCAACATATAGGAAGAACCGCGCCCTTTACCTGCGGCGAGCTCGGACCTGTATCTTCGAGCTTGAACCTTGTCTTTGTCGCTACTTGTTGTTTGTCGAGCCGGGAATAATCGGCGTCTTGGACTTGACGTCCATGTTCTGCGCGCGATGACGCAAGACATGATCCATCAACACGAGCGCCAACATGGCCTCGGCAATCGGCACCGCGCGGATACCGACACACGGGTCATGGCGTCCCGTCGTCGCAACTTCCACCGGCTCACCTTGCAGGTTCACGCTGCGCCCGGGTACACGAATGCTAGAGGTCGGTTTCAGCGCCAGGCTAGCGATGATCTGCTGGCCAGTCGAGATTCCGCCCAGTATGCCGCCGGCGTGGTTACTGAGAAAGCCCTGAGGCGTAATTTCATCGCGATGCTCGCTGCCCTTCTGTTCGACAGCCGCAAAGCCAGCACCTATCTCTACGCCCTTCACTGCATTAATCCCCATCAGCGCGCGGGCGATTTCAGCATCGAGCCTATCAAAGACGGGCTCGCCCAATCCAATTGGAACTTTGCTTGCGATCACAGTGACGCGCGCGCCGATGGAATCGCCTTCACGACGCAGCGCATCGATGCAAGCTTCCATCTCCGCTACCTTGTCCGCATCCGGAGAGAAAAACGCGTTGCGCTCTACCTCATCCCAATCAAAGCGCTCTGTCTTGATCGGACCGAGTTGCGCCAGATAACCACGAATTTCAGTGCCGTAACGTTCGCGTAAGTATTTCTTGGCGATGGCTCCAGCAGCCACGCGAATCGTGGTCTCCCGAGCCGAAGAACGTCCGCCGCCGCGATAGTCGCGCCGGCCGTATTTTTGCTGATAGGTGTAATCGGCGTGCCCGGGACGAAAACGGTTCATGATCTTGGAGTAGTCCTGTGGCCGCGCGTCGGTGTTATAGATCAGCAAGCCTATGGGCGTGCCGGTGGTCTGCCCTTCGAACACGCCGGAGACAATTTCTACGCGATCCTCCTCGCGCCGCTGCGTCGTGTAGCGGGTTTTCCCGGGTCTGCGCCGATCCAGGTCCGGTTGTAGATCCTCCTCGGAAAGTGCCAGCCCAGGCGGGCAGCCATCGACGACGCCGCCGAGCGCCTTGCCATGGCTCTCGCCGAAGGTCGAAACGGTGAACAATCGGCCGAAGGTGTTTCCTGACATGCACCGATGTTAGCGGAGAATCAGTCGCGG
>QKEI01000258.1 GCA_003251795.1 Candidatus Muproteobacteria bacterium | reverse complement strand
CTTAATATCAATTTCGGTCTCAAACAATTACTCTTTGACTGGAGCGCTTCCAGTGGGGCTACGCACTACAAGCTCTTCGAGAACCCCGATGGGGTCTCAGGTTACACCCAAGTCGGGGGTGATCTCACCACCACCAATACCGCGCTCGATATCGCCGTGCACCGCACGAACTGGGCCAATGCCCGCTACCTCCTAGAGGCCTGTAATAGCGCCGGCTGCAGCGCCCCTTCTAATTTGGTCTTCGCCCTCTCGGGGATGCTTCAGACCATTGGGTACTTTAAGGCGTCGAATACGGAGGCGAGTGATGAGTTCGGCCGCTCTGTTGCTTTAAGCGCCGATGGCAACACACTCGCCGTGGATGCGCGCGACGAAGACAGCGCCACCACCGGCATCGACGGCGATCAAGGTAACTGCCAAGTCAACTGCCCGGACCCGAATTTCCCACGTGAATTCGACTCGGGTGCCGTGTACGTCTTCACCCGCTCGGGTGCCACCTGGTCCCAGCAAGCCTATGTGAAGGCGTCGAACACGGACGCGGGTGATGGCTTCGGCTCCGTAGCCTTGAGTGCCGATGGGAACACGCTCGCCGTGGGGGCTGGTGAAGACAGTGCCGCCACCGGTATCGACGGCGATCAGACTGACAACTCGGCCTCAAACGCCGGTGCGGTCTACGTCTTCACCCGCTCGGGTGCCACTTGGTCCCAGCAAGCCTACGTCAAGGCCTCGAACACGGAGGGTGGCGCCCCGGGCGACGCTTTCGGCGGCTCGCTCGCTTTAAGTGCCGATGGCAATACGCTCGCCGTGGGGGCGCGCACGGAAGACAGCGCCGCCACCGGCATTAACGGTGATCAAGCCGACAACTCCGCCTCCTTC
The DNA here is from genome assembly GCA_003251795.1 of Candidatus Muproteobacteria bacterium. Classification (GTDB taxonomy): domain Bacteria; phylum Pseudomonadota; class Gammaproteobacteria; order Acidiferrobacterales; family SPGG2; genus SZUA-472. Next base: position 3,289 of record QKEI01000258.1, on the reverse strand, counting down.
TCCGGCGCCGTCTATGTCTTCACCCGCTCGGGCACAACCTGGTCGCAGCAGGCTTATGTGAAGGCGTCGAACACGGAGTCCAGCGACCTATTCGGCGGCTCGCTCGCTTTAAGTGCTGACGGCAACACGCTGGCGGTAGGGGCGACCGGTGAAGACAGCGCCGCCAGCGGCATCAACGGCGATCAAGCCAACGTATCCGTAAATTTTAACGCCGGCGCCGTCTATGTCTACACCCGCTCGGGCACAACCTGGTCGCAGCAGGCTTATGTCAAGGCGTCGAACACCGGGTTCCAAGACGGCTTCGGCCTCTCCCTCGCTTTAAGTGCCGATGGCAACACACTGGCAGTGGGGGCAGTCGGGGAGGAAAGTAGCGCGACTGGCATTGACGGCAATCAAGCCGACAACTCAATCTCGGGGGGGGCCGGCGCCGTCTATGTCTTCACCCGCGCCGGTTCCATCTGGTCCCAGCAGGCTTATGTGAAGGCCTCGAACACGGAATCGAACGACCTCTTCGGCTTTCGTGTTGCGTTGGATGGCAACGGCAACACGCTCGCCGTGGGAGCGCCCCTCGAAGACAGTCTCGCCACAGGCATCGGCGGCGATCAAGGCAACCACCTTGGCTTCACGTTCATCGACGCGGGCGCCGTGTATCTGTACTGAGCAGTCTGAGGTGCAAGATATGCTTAGGACACACGTGGTGATCGATTGAATGGTTGCTAGTGGCCGTTTGCAGCCGTACCTAGGTTGATAATTCCCTTCGCTTGAACGTCTCCTTTGGGCGCGAAAGCGGACGTTAATGGTCTTAGGTCCGAATCGGCAGAAAGCAGACGTATGGTAAAGTGCACGCATGTGCGGGCGCTATTCGATATCCACGAAACGTGAAGCGCTGGAGGCCCGGTTCCAAGCGCGCGTGACTGATGGACTCCTTGCCCCACGGTATAACGCCGCACCCTCCGATACGCTGCCCCTCATATTGAACAGCGACAAAGCGCACATCGTCTTAGCGCGATGGGGGTTTACCCCGGAGTGGGCCAAGGATAAGAAGATGACGCCCATGATCAACGCCCGCGCGGAGTCACTTGCCGAGAAACCCTTCTTTCGCGATGCGTTCCGGACAAATCGCTGTCTGGTACTCGCCGATGGTTTCTATGAGTGGAAGAAGGTGGCCTCGGGAAAGCAACCCTACCGCATCACTCTTAAAGACGAAGCGCCCTTTGCGTTTGCGGGTCTCTGGAGCCTACTCCCCGGGGCAGATGGAGAACCGATACCCTCCTTTGCGATCGTCACCACCAATGCCAATGAACGAGTCGCAGACATCCATAACCGCATGCCGGTGATCTTGCCCAGGGAGTACGAAGAAGCTTGGCTAGACGACGAAACCAAATCGGAGACCTTGCAGGCGATGCTTATCCCCTACTCTGCGGCAGCGATGCGCTGTTACCCAGTCTCGACGCAGGTGAATCGGCCGCAGAATGATTCACCGGCTGTGATGCAACCACTGGAGTGACCTGCCTATCGATTGAATGACCGCCTGACCAAGCGGTGAATCCGGTCACGAAGAAATTGTGAAAAATTACCGGATTGTCTGCACGCAGACCGAGTAAGGCGTCGTGTTTTTATATTGTGTTGCGACACGTTCAGCCTCACAACAACGCTGAATTTCAGAACAGATTGGAAAGGATAAGGGCCGAGTTGAATGGCACACCCGGCAACGAATGGCACAGTGATCAAGAAATGAACAGCGAAAGTGACTTAAAAATGGCTCCCCGGGACGGACTCGAACCGCCGACAGGGTGGTTAACAGCCACCTGCTCTACCGACTGAGCTACCGGGGAATGGTCGGAAATTAGCAGGCATTATAGCATGTTACGCGCGTGTCCCTTCCAGGGGATTCTTAACGTCCTCAGCAAGATCGGCGGCATTCAAGGCCACGTAACGCTCCACCATCTTGCCTGAGCGCGACGTCCAGAGAGGCGCTGCAACCGATCGAGACTGGCTGCACTTACCAGCGAAACATCGGCTATCCGGCGACTGACTTCCACATCGGCGCAATGAGCGTTAGAGCCTGCGGCATGTCGGCTATCCTTGCGAGGGGCTCTAGATAGCGGCGCATTTACCAGGGAAGGGGATCGCCCTTCGCGTGCCAGAAGGTGCCCGACTGCTCGGGAGCCAGAGCATCGAGGCGTGCTATCAGATCGGCCGCCGCTTCTTCGGGCGGTATTCCCTGACGCCCGGTCAGCTCGGTCGCCACCATACCCGGATGGAGCAGGAAGACTGAGATGCCGCGCTCTTTCAGGTCGTGCGCGAGGCTTCGCCCCGCCATGTTGACGGCAGCCTTGGACATGCGGTATCCGTAGCGCCCACCGGAGGTGTTGTCCTCGATCGAACCCATGCGGCTCGTGATGATGGCGATCTTGGCCCCTTGACCCAGACAGCCCTCGAGCGCTGCCGTCACGCGCAGCGGCGCGATGGCATTGACCTCGAACTGCTCGCGAATTCGGTCGAAAGCGAGGTCGTCCAGGCTCTCGCGGCTAAGTATACCGGCGCAGTTTACGAGGATGTCGATGCGCCGGCCCTTGAGGGCGCGCGCGAGAGCGCGCACCGAATCGTCGTTGGTAACGTCGATGCCTTCGTGGATTTCGGCACCGGTCGCGCGCAGCTTAGGCGAGGCCTTCCGGCACACCGCGACGACCTCATCGCCGCGTACCGCAAACTGCCGGCAGAGCTCGAGCCCGATGCCTCGGTTCGCTCCGGTGACGAGCACTGTGGTCATTCTTCACTCCAGCTGATCGAGTATCCCGCGAAGTTTACAGTCGTCTACCGCGTCGAGAAAGTCGCGCGAGGCCCCGGACTCGACTAGGAATCGTCAAGTCGCTGATCGCGACTAGGCGGCGATACAAAGGGCACCGAGAATATCGGACTGAGCCACAGACGGTGTTTTACCAACGACGAACGGTAGTCAGGTGAGATTGAGAACTCATCAACGAAGAATAGAAGCGGACCAATGGCCTTCGATTCTTGAGGCAGGAGCACTATCCTCTACTCTAGTGAGACTTCGTCGTACCCCAGACAAGGGGTAGGCAAGGAGGCCTAATGGCGATTTCTAAACTTAGAGTCTTCCTAGTCGTTCAACTCTTGATACTTTCGGCAAGTATTCCGATCAGGACCGCTAGAGCAGCAGATCCGTTCACACCACCTCCATCGTGCATCAAACCCTCAAAACCACTTCGTTTCACGTCTGAATGGGAGGTCGACCAGTTTATGAGCAGGGTTGACGCGTACAAGTCCT
>QKEI01000266.1 GCA_003251795.1 Candidatus Muproteobacteria bacterium | reverse complement strand
CCCAATCCTTCGACAACTGCTGATGAACCGCTACGTTGACAACGGCATAACCGGAAACTTCCACTGTGTTCGCGAGATCGTCGTAACGGGGACCCTGAGCGATGAGGGTGAACAATAGATTGGTCTTACCATAGCGTCTTTCGAAATCGAGTTTGAGCCATTCCTTCGAACGCCGTGGCAGTATATTGCCGGTCGCATCATCGACCGGGTCTACGTAGGAGAGCTGCAGACGTGCCAGCCAGGTGGCAACAATGGCCGATATCTGTGCCTCTACGCCGTTAATAGTCGCGCTGTTGAGATTCTGCGGTATGAAGTTCGCGTCCAGCGCAATCAGGTCCTCGATTTCGGTATGGTATGCACGCACGTCCCAGCGTCCGCCGCGGAAGCTGCCACTCAAGCCGACCTCGGTGCTTTGTGATTTTTCTGGTTGCAAATCGGGGTTGCTGGTCGGAAAACCAAAGAAATCGGGAAAGTACAGGTCGTTGAAAGTCGGTGCGCGGAAGGCGGTGCCATAGGAGGCGATCACGCGCATCGATTTTGGCAGGTTATAACCCCAACCGATGTTTCCAGTGGGTTTGGTGCCGAACTGCGAGTTATCGTCTACGCGACCGCCGACGATGACGTTGTTGCGGCCATAGTTTCCCTGATACTGGACAAACGCGCCCTTATTGCGTCGTGAGGTCTGCTTGAAATCTGCCGTGCTGTCGACTTCATCTGTGCGGTAATCTGCGCCAAGGGTGAGCAAGTGGGCACGGCCGAGCGTTACGTCATTTTGCCAGAGGTAATTCTGGATCTCGGTATCGAAACGGCTATCAGCCACTGAGCCGTCGGAACGGAAGGTGGTGCGCTTATCGGTCGTGAGCCCACCCTCTAATAGCACGTTCCAGCGCGATGTGGCGCGGATACGATACGTGGCACCAACAACTTGATTGGTAAAATCATCCTCGTTGCCTGCGCTAGAGTCGAATTCTGTGTTGCCATTTGTTTGTGTGCCAAATGCCTGAAGCTCACTGCCGTCCTTAAAACGATGTCCATAGCGCCCGCTAACGGAGTTATTGCTAAAACCGTCCAGGTCGGGTTCGTCGAGCAGAAAGCCGAACTCGGAGGTCGGCTGGCGGGCGTCGATGCCTTCCGTGCGAAATGCGCCGGCACTGACATTGAACCAGTTGCTTTCACTCCCGCCGGATATGCCACCGGCCACGCTGCCGGTTTGCTCCGTGCCGGCGCTCAGCTCCACACGTCCGCGCAGCGGGCCTTTGCCGGCACGAGTGAAGATTTGAATGACACCGCCGATAGCGTCCGAGCCATAAAGACTCGAGCGCGGCCCGCGCACGATCTCAATACGCTCGATCTCCGATAGCGGCAGGAATTCCCACGCAGCCGTTCCAGACGTGGCCGATCCGAAACGCAAACCGTCGACCAAGGCCAGCGTCTGGTTGGAATTGGTACCGCGCAAGAAAAACGAGGAGAGCTTGCCGAATCCACCTTGCGCGGTGACATCCAGACCCGTTATGCCGCGCACGAGCTCGGGTACACTGAGCGCCTGGCTCTTTTCGATATCTTCGCGGGTGATAACGGTGACCGAGGCGATGGAGTCGTCTGCCGTTTGCGCCGTGCGCGTCGCCGTTACGACCACGGCGTTCTGTTCCTCCTCCAGGGCTTTCTCTTCATTCGCGGCATGAACCGATGGTGTAATCACGCAGACACCAGACGCCAGTGCCAGGGAGATGAAATACCTTTTCATTGTGCTCCTCCGCAAAATGCGCACACCCGCGCAGTTAACAGGAACGATGTGCGGAGGAAATGAATGAGAACAGGGGTAGTTGGCTAACAAAGCCCGTGCCACCCTCCGCGACACCGTCACCGGATTGCCTCAGGCCGGTCTCCGGGCTTACGAGTGGCAGTGGTGCCGGGCGAATCGCCTTCCCACGCAAATACGCAGTGGCGTTAGGATTCGCCGCAACTCGATTACCGTTGCGGGGGCAGCGCCGGAATTGTCTTACGTGCGTGTAGTAAGACGCACCGGCTTCCCGTTTCATCCCTCCCGGCGAACGCCGTGCAGGGACACCTAAAGCAGAGTTGCACCATACAGCAGGGAATACATTGCGGGCAAGCGCGCTGGCGCGAGGGATACATGCGTGGAGAGCAATGCTATGCCGCGGGCGTGGCCCGGGCCATTTAGCTCACGGTAAGGTGTACTGCGCGAGAACCGTCAGGATCGGCTTGGCAGCCAATACGCGCTAAAGCGTGCCTCGCTCTCGCCTACCAACGCGACGCGAAGTGAAGGCGACACCGGTTCCGAGAGCAACTCGGCGCGCCCACACACTGGGCACTTGTACCAGGCTTGCTTGCTTTGCGAGCTGAGCTGCTCGTTGGTTTGCGCCATTAATGATTGGCAGCGTCTACAACGCATAGGGCGATCCTCCTCGTTGTTCAGCCTGGGGCGACGGCACTCGCGGCCTCGCCGGGGCGCAGGTTACGGTTATTGTTGCTGCACCTGCACAAAACACCACCCCCAAGGGGTTGGGGGAGACGGATCGTGCGGGCCCAATATAATGGGTTTCGGAAAAATTGCAAGTCCGGATTATTAGCCCATCCGGCAAGCCGCGGGAGGTCTCCGAGGACCTAGCCTTGGGGCCGGATTAGGCCAGTCGCAGCAGTTCGCTGATGCGTGTCTTGGCGCGCGTCTGGGCATCAACTTGTCTCAGGATCACGGCACAATGAAGGCTGAACTTGCCCTTGGCAGCCGGCAGCGTCGCCGGTACGACCACCGAGTTTGTCGGTATGCGCCCGTAACTGATGTCATCGGTGACGCTGTTATAAATGCGCGTGCTTTGGTCGAGAATGAGTCCTGGTGCAATGACCGCACCTTCTTCAACGATGACGCCGTCGGCAATGACCGAGCGCGCGCCGATGTAGCAGTTGTCCTCGATGACCGTCGGTGAGCCGAGTGCGTGCAGCGCATCATCTGGGTAACCGGTGTCACTTATGATAGTGGTGGTTGCGAGCACCGGTTCCAAAACGCCGCCGACCTCAACTCCAGCGGCGATGTGCACGTTCTTGCCGATCTGGGCGCACGAACCCACATGTGCCCAAGTGTCGATCATCGTGCCCTCATCAATGTAAGCGCCGATATTGATGTAGCCTGGCATTAACACCACACCCGGCCCGATGTAAGCCCCTTTACGCACAGTGGCCAGCGGCACGATGCGGAATCCGCGGCGACGAAAATCTTGCGAGTTATAGTCGGCGAACTTGGAAGGCACCTTGTCAAAATAATTGGTGTAACCGCCCTTGACGAAGTTACTGTCCTCGATACGGAAGTACAGTAATACCGCCTTGTTCAGCCACTCGTTAACGATCCACTGGCCGCCCTTCTTCTCGGCAACCCGCGCCTTCCCTGAGTCCAGCAGATCGATTGCCTCATAAACTGCGTCCTTCAAATGCGTCGGTGTCGTTCGCGGCGTGATCTCGGCGTGGCGTTCAAATGCCTGTTCGATGGTTGCCTGAATGTTGCTCATGAATGAATCCCTGTAAGTGGATAAGGTTAATGGGCTCTTTACTGGCGTCAACGGATACCCTTCTTGCCGATGCAAAAATTTTATGGGAGATACGCTATTTACTCCAGCATTAGCCAACCCGCTTGCGGCAGTACAGCACAGGAAATCCTTGCGTTTACCAGGTATCTCGTGCTGAGATTTGCCCTGGCACGGATACCATTGGAGTTGGCCTTAATGATTTAGTGCTATTCGTGCTCTGCATTAAGAACCCGCTGTTGTCCTGTACTCAAATAAAGGCTTAATGGAGGAGGGCAATATCATGAAACGTCGAAAATTCCTCAAGACGACAGTAGTTGGCGTATCTGCTGGCACCATTGCGGCACCCGCGATAATACGTGCCGCGCCGGCGTTTAATTGGAAAATGACCACCACCTGGCCCCCACAGTTGCCGTTTTATCAAGTAGGGCCGGGTAGCGCAGAGGGCATGGCCAAGAACATCGAGGAGATGTCCGATGGTCGCCTCAAGATTAAAGTGTATGCGGCCGGTGAGCTGGTACCGTGGAACGGGGGCTTCGATGCTGTTTCCGCGGGCACCGTAGAGATGAACCATGGCGTTGCTTACTACTGGGCCGGCAAGCGCTTCGCAGCACAGTACTTCGGTACGGTG
>QKEI01000066.1 GCA_003251795.1 Candidatus Muproteobacteria bacterium | reverse complement strand
AAAGAATCCGCATTGGCGCGAGTTTCATGCGTTGCCCGTAGTGGACGAGCAAGGACGTTTTCTCGGGGCAATCCGTCACGAGACCTTGCGCCGTGTCGAGCAGGAGGTAGCGCAGAACTCACACAAGGGCGGTACCGTCGATACACTCCTGGCTCTGGGAGAGCTTTACTGGATAGGGCTCGCCAGCATGATACCCGGGGTGGCGCCAGGAAGGGCAAACCAATCTGAACCATCCAACGATCTGGAGCAGCAACGCGATGGCGAATAAACCCGTTCGTGCAGCGACAGCGCTGACCGAGGCTTTCTTTGATCTCTACCCCGGCGAGGCGACCGAAGCGCTCGAGGGCGCGCCGGTAGAGGAAATCGTCAGGTTCTTAGAGACTCAACCGACGCGTCGCGGAGCCACGGTGCTTGAGAGATTTTCTCCCCAGATGGCAGCGGATTGCGTGCTGCATCTCAGTAACGACGCGGTGCGCCGAATCTTACCGGAGATGGATCCCGGTGATGTCGCCGTTGTCTTGAGTCGACTCGATGAGCCAGAGCGGGAACAAAGGCTCGCGCTACTGGCCGGGCCGCTGGCGATGGAACTTAAAGAGTTGATGACTTATCCCGATGACAGTGCAGGGCGCATGATGGATACGCGTGTTAACACGTTTCGGCCGCAACTTAGTGTGAAAGAAGCGTTGAGCAGATTGCGCACCTCTCGGCGGGCACCGAGCCAGGACCTCGTTATAGTCGACGAAGACAATAAGCTTGAGGGGCTGGTGGCACTAGTCGACGCTGTGCGCGCAGACCCCAGAAGGCCACTGGAGCAACTCGTCAGGAGAATGCCGATCAACGTGCACGCTATGACACCGCGCGAAGAGGTCGTGGACTTACTTTCACGACGCAATGCGATGACGCTGCCCGTAGTCGATCTCGAAGGACGCTTGTTGGGCGTGATCCGGCATGACGCGCACCTGGTACAGGCGGTGCAGGAGGAGGCGACGGCGGACATTCAGACAATGGTGGGCGCAAGCAGGGAGGAGCGCGCCCTGTCGACGCCGTTGTTCGCTGTGCGCAAGCGCTTGCCCTGGTTAAATATCAATCTGTTGACGGCATTCCTGGCGGCGGCTGTAGTAGGGCTGTTCGAGAGCACGATCGCCAAGTTCACCGCCCTGGCGGTGCTGCTGCCAGTGGTGGCGGGGCAATCAGGCAATACCGGCGCGCAGGCGCTGGCCGTGATCATGCGTGGACTAGCGTTACGCGAGATCCGTGTGCGCAATACGCCGCGAGTACTGCTAAAAGAGCTGTTCGCCGGCACGGTAAACGGCGTGGCGATCGCCGCGGTCACAGCATTGGGCGTTTATGTTTGGAGCCGGTCGTTAGGGCTGTGCGCGGTGATTGCGCTTGCCATGGTGATGTCAATGGCCATTGCCGGCCTTGCTGGAGCGGCGATCCCGATGTTGCTTACCGCATTACGGCAGGATCCGGCGCAGTCATCATCGATCATCCTGACGACGGTCACCGACGTGGCGGGGTTTTTCAGCTTTCTCGGCCTTGCCACGCTTTTCGCCAACCTGCTCTAGGTACTTGAAGCCACGGCCTGACCTGCGCATGCCGCAGACGCTAGCACTTTGGGCCGTAGGTGCCCCCTGCCGGCGATCGATCGCCCAAACATTGCTGCCCCAGGTATTGATTTCCCGGGAATGTAACTTACTCTTACGGCAGCCCAGGTGCACACGCTGAGGCAACATCTGACGGAGGCAGAGCACAACCACCTAGCGCAGACCCCTAAGCAATGCCGAGATCGCAAAAAAACCGTTACCCGTGGGCGTCTTGGTCTACCGACAAGCTGTTCAATATGCGCATCTGCGACCTCGATCTACGTATCGAGGGCAGCGAGCTGGAAACTCGCATCGCGCGCCTGTACGGTGAGCTGCACGACCGCGGTTTCATATTTCGCCCGCACTTCTGGTTATCGGACGAATGGTTCAGCCCGGACGGTGTCCCCGGCGTCGCCATTCCATTTTTTCTCGCGCACCCCCGACTCAAGCGGCTTGAGGAAGACCTCATGTTGGAAGTGGAGGGTGGAACACGAGATTGGTGCATGAAATTATTGCGGCACGAGAGCGGTCATGCTCTCGCCAACGCCTACCAGATCCACCGAAAGCGCAGCTGGCAGAAGCAGTTTGGCAAGTCCAGCACCAAGTATCCCGAGACCTACTTGCCCCGCCCTTACAGCAAACGATTCGTTATCCATCTGGAAAATTGGTACGCACAAGCGCATCCGGCCGAAGACTGGGCGGAAACCTTCGCGGTCTGGCTGACGCCGACCTCGGATTGGCGAAAGCGCTTCCGCGGTTGGCCGGCACTGAAGAAGTTGGAGTATGTCGATGCCTTGGTGCAGGAGATCAAGGTACAGCGTCCGATTGTCACGAACCGGCGGCAGGAAAACCCCGTACGCTCGATACGCATGACCTTGCGCGAGTATTATCTGCAAAAACAAGCGCGCTACGGAACAGACTCTGCGGAATTTTACGATCGCGATTTGCGGCGCTTGTTTTCGGACAAGGAAGAACACAAGAACAATGAAAAGGCCTCACACTATATCCGTCGCGTGCGCATTGAGATAACAGCCATCGTTTCGCACTGGACCGGAGAATATAATTATAGGGTGAGCGAAGTCTTGAAAGAAATGATTTATCGATGCGACGAGCTCGGTCTGCACGTTGTGCAAGACGACGAAGCGATGAAGCTACAGATAGTGACCTGCTTGACAACACTGGTGATGCGACAATTGCATAGCGGAGGTTTTCACGTTTCTCTATGAGCAAGCTTCGCGTGATGATGCTGGTTCACACCACGCTGGTCCCGCCTGAGGACCTTGTGAGTGAAGACGATCCGCGAATGGAGGAGTATCGTACCGAGTACGACATCAAATCGGCTCTGCTCAAACTTAAACACGATGTCAGAGTGGTCGGCGTCTATGACGATCTCGCCCCGATACGGCGCACGATCGAAGAGTGGAAACCGCATATCGCTTTCAATCTGATCGAGGATTTCGCCGGCCAGGGCGCATTTGATTATTACGTTGTCAGTTATCTGGAGATGATGGGTATGGCCTACACGGGCTGTAATCCGCGTGGCTTGATGTTGGCTCGGGACAAGGCGTTGTCGAAGAAGCTGTTGACGTACCATCGCGTTCTGGTGCCCGACTTCGCGGTTTTTCCAAAGGGCAAGAAGTTCAAGGCCTCCCGTCGCTTACACTACCCGATGATCGTCAAGTCGCTGACAGAGGAAGGGTCAGTGGGTATCGCCCAGGCCTCCTATGTCGAGAACGAACAGCAGTTACGCGACCGCGTTGATTTGATTCACGAGAAGCTTGGCGGCGATGCGATTGCTGAGCAGTACATCGACGGACGCGAGCTTTACGTAACAGTAGTCGGCAATGCCAAGCTCGATGTCTATCCAGTTCGTGAGCTCGTGTTCCGCAAGGTAGACCCGGGCCTGCCGCGCATGGCGACCTATAAGGTCAAGTGGGATTACGACTATCGCGAACGCTGGGGGATCGATTACCAGTTTGCACGTAACCTGCCGGTGGGTGTGGCAGAGCGCATTCCGAAGCTGTGTAAGCGGATCTACCGGATTCTCGAGCTAAGCGGTTACGCGCGGCTGGATCTGCGGCTTAACAGCGAGGGACGAATGTACGTGCTTGAGGCCAATCCTAACCCGGGCATCGCGGACAACGAGGATTGTGCCCTTTCCGCTGAAAAAGCAGGATTGGACTACCCCCACTTCATACAGCGCATCCTCAACCTTGGGCTTTCCGCCAGGCGCCGCGCGGATTAGTCAGGCGGTGCTACTTCTGGATCGGCTTGGTTGCTTCGTGCAGCTTCTCTTTGGCGTCTTCCAGCGCCTTTTCCGCGCCTTCCTTGGTCGTCTCCAGGGCGCGGTCAGCACTTTCTTTCATTCTGTCCGCCATTTTTTCCTTGACATCGGTTTCAGCGAACGGATTGCTCAAGAGCGGGGCGTCACGCCCAACGTTCATGCCGAGCGGGAAGGCAATGATGACACCGACCACCAAGCCAAAGAGAAAGATCCGCGTTTTCGATTTCATATCGTCACCGCCGTCAAATATCTCTGCTGCACGATACTACGATCGCCGCCGGCTGCCCAGTCATGTCGCGCCCGCGACGCAGCCGCTCATTAAGATCAATATCTTGGGTACGGTCTGAAGATAGGCAACGCTCACGGCACCGCTGACCATGGTACCCGTGGCCGCTCAAACCGGGGCTGATTACTTCGAATACTCTTCCAACGTGGAAGTGGGTGTGGCGTCGTCTGCGTCAAGGTGTCGCGGCCCACGCGCAGAGCTGCGACAGCGCAGCACCTTCCAATAGCCGAACAGATTGGTGCTCCTGATATCGACTACATCAAGACGCGTTTTTTCCAGGAGGTCTTCGAGTGCGAGGTCGGGGTGGAACCCCACCAGCTTTGCCAGCGGCGACAGCAATCCTTCGAGTAAACGGATAACGGGGTTGCGCGCACGAAAATGGTTGACGATAAAGATCTCTCCACCCGGTTTACACACACGCCGCATCTCTTCCACCACCCGCGAGGGATCCGAGACCACCGAGACCACGTACATGGCCACGACCTTATCGAAGTTACTGTCGGGGAAACGCAGATCTTCGGCATCCATCTCCAACACGGCTTGCACCTGCGAGAGACCGCCTTCGTTGACCCGCGCGCGCGCTTTTTCCAACATTTCTGTGGAAATATCGATTCCGGTGACCTTGACGTTGCCCGGGTAGAGCGGGAGCGAAAGACCGGTGCCTACGCCGACTTCCAAGATGGTTTCACCGGGCCTGCAATTCAGGGCGTCGATGATCTGCTTGCGGCCGGGATGGAGGATGGGGCCGAATACGGCGTCATAGATTCGGGCATAACGGCGGTAGGCAGCTCTTATCGCTTCTATTTCCATTCAACGACCTCCCAACATGGGTTAGCGATTGTTCTTGGACCGCGGCGGTTACCGAGTCCAGAGCCCTGCAGGTTGCTATTTATCATTTTTCCGCGGCCGATGATACCACCTCGATCAGGTACGCGCCTGCTTGGGAAAAGCCGCCGAAAGGCCTGCAAAAGCCGCCCAACGGTTGATCCGATGCGGCTGAGGCGCTCACTTCAACGCACCGAGTTCCTTGGCTACCCGCGTGAAGGCATCGACTGCCTGCTCAAGATGTCGTGTCGTGTGTGCGGCGGAGACCTGCACGCGAATACGTGCCTGACCCTTGGGCACCACCGGATAGGAAAAGCCAATAACGTAGATACCCTCGGCCAAGAGCCGCGTCGCCATTTGCTGGGCGAGCGTCGCATCGTAGAGCATTACCGGTACAATCGGATGATCACCCGGCTTAATGGCAAAGCCGGCGCGCGTCATGGCTTCACGAAAGTAACGCGTGTTTTCTTGCAAACGCTTGCGCAGTTCACCAGAACGCGATAGCAAGTCAAACGCCTTGATGCCGGCCGCGGCCAACGCCGGCGCGAGTGTGTTGGAGAACAAATAAGGGCGCGAACGTTGTCTTAGCAGCTCGATCACGTCGCGGCGGCTTGCAGTGAAGCCGCCGGAGCCGCCGCCCAGCGCCTTGCCGAGCGTCGATGTGTAAATATCAATCTTGTCCATGACGCCGTGATACTCGGCACTGCCGCGACCATTAGCACCGACGAAGCCGGTGGCATGCGAGTCATCAACCATGACCATGGCGTCGTGCTGATCCGCCAGTTCCACGATCTGATCAAGCCTGGCGATATCGCCATCCATGCTGAATACGCCATCGGTAGCGATGAGACGCGTACGGCACGACTGCGCCTCCGTAAGTTTACGTTGGAGATCTTGCATATCACCATGCGCATAGGGCAGGCGCTTGGCCTTACACAGGCGAATGCCATCGATGATCGACGCATGGTTCAGGGCGTCGCTGATAACCGCATCTTCGGCACTGAGCAGCGTTTCAAACAACCCGGCATTGGCGTCGAAGCAGGAGGTATAAAGGATTGCATCCTCGGTCGCGAGGAAGCGGGCGATCGAGCGCTCGAGCTCTTTGTGCAGATCCTGAGTGCCGCAAATAAAGCGTACTGAGGCCATGCCGAACCCGTGTGTGTGCAAGGCGTGAACCGCCGCATCGACGATCTCGGGGTGGTTGGCAAGGCCGAGGTAGTTATTGGCGCAGAAATTCAGTACCGTGCCGGTCTCACGCGTCGCTACTTCTACCCCTTGTGGGCTGGTGATGACGCGCTCGCCCTTGTACAGACCTTCGTTCTTAATCGTCTCCAGCTCTGCCTGAAAGCGTGGTTGGGCATGGGTCATCGCGGCGGTTCCTTCGCGCTCGATTTCATCAGTCCCATTCAAGGATTACCTTGCCGCACTCCCCGGAACGCACTACCTCAAAGGCCTGGAGATGCTGCTCAATTGGAAAGCGGTGGGTAATGACCTTGGAAATATCGAGACCGCTTCTCAACAGTTGTGTCATCTTGTACCAAGTCTCGAACAATTCGCGCCCGTAAATGCCTTTCAGATGTAAGCCTTTGAAGATTACCCGATCCCAACTGATCTGGGTTGAGGGTGGCAGGAAACCTAACAAGGCTATATGTCCGCCATCATACATGGTATCGAGCATGCTGTTGAAAGCCGCGGGATTACCCGACATTTCCAACCCGACATCGAACCCGTTGGACATGTTGAGCTCTCTTATCACGTCCTGCAAATTCTCACGGCTCACATTAACCGCGCGCGTTGCCCCTAGCTGAGAGACGAGCTTCAGTCGATACTCGTTGACGTCAGTGACGACGATATAACGCGCGCCAATGAAACGACACACAGCTGCCGCCATCATACCGATAGAGCCGGCGCCGGTAATCAGTACGTCTTCGCCGACAACGTCGAACGACAGCGCACAGTGCACAGCATTGCCGAACGGGTCAAGAACGGCAGCGATCTCGGAGGAAATATCGTTATGCACTGGCCAGAGATTCCCAGCTGGCATGACCAGGTACTCGGCAAATGCGCCGTCGCGCCCGCCGCCGATGCCGACGGCGCGGTTGCACAGATGCCGGCGACCGGCGCGGCAATTCCGGCAAATGCCGCAGGTGATATGACCCTCGGCCGTCACGCGATCACCAATGGTATAACCGGTGACACCGGGACCGATCTCGACAATGGTGCCGACGAACTCATGGCCGATGATCCGTGGCGTGTGAATATTGCGCTGTGCCCAACCATCCCAGTTGACGATGTGCAGGTCAGTGCCGCAGATACCGGTCTTGGAGATCTTGATCAATACCTCGTTGGTATCGACAGCGGGAATGGGTGCGGACTCCAGCCAGATACCCGGCTCGGGGCGAGTCTTCACGAGTGCTTTCATCATGGCAGCGGAGGCCAGTGCGCTAGCGCTATTCTATAGCAGACACAATGATGGTAACAGGCGAATCGCGCAGTCGCCGACTCATCAGACGGCCCTAGCCATCGCTATTTCTTTTCGAGCAGTGGCAGCAAATGGGGCCAGACATTGTCGAGCATGCGTGCCTGGGCCGCGCTATTCGGATGCAAGCGATCGGCCTGCATCAACTCATCATGACCGCCGACACCTTGTAACAAATAGGGCACTAGGGGAACCCCATGAGAGCGCGCGAGCTCGCGGTACACACTATGGAACTTTTTCACGTAGACCTCGCCATAGTTAGGAGGCAAACGGACGCCGATCAGCAGTACCATGGCGCCGCTTTTCTTGCCCTGTTCGATGATATTGGCGAGATTACGGCGCATGTCGGCGAGTGCAAGGCCGCGCAAGCCGTCGTTGCCACCCAGCTCTACTATAAGAACACGCGGGTGATGCTGTGCAAGCGCCTGCCCAGTGCGCGTGAGACCGCCGCGTGTAGTGTCGCCGCTGATGCTGGCATTGACGACGTTGTAACGATAGCCTAGTCGGTGCAAGCGCTGCTGCAGCAGCTGCACCCAGCTATTATTCACTTCAATGCCGTGGCCCGCGCTGAGGCTGTCACCCAGCACCAGGATTACCGGTTCCTCGGCAAATACCGGTGTCGCCAACGAGCAAAGCGCGAGTAAAGGGAGTATACGCAGCATGTCTTTGAGTAACGTCACGCCCATGGTGGAAGCGCAACACCTTAGTAAAGAGGTTATCAGCCCGGAGGGCGAGCTGCTAATCTTGAACGATGTCAGCCTGAGTATCGCCGCGGGCGAAGCAGTCGCCATCGTCGGTGCTTCCGGATCAGGTAAGTCCACGCTACTCGGACTGCTCGCTGGCCTCGATGTGCCAACGCGAGGACGCGTCGTTCTCGATGGTGTCGACCTGACTGCGCTCGATGAGGACGGTCGCGCCGGCGTGCGTGCCGGCCGCGTGGGTTTCGTATTCCAAAGTTTCCAACTTTTATCCAGCCTGACCGCGCTAGAGAACGTGATGCTGCCGCTTGAGCTCGCGGGGGAGGATGCCGCGCGCAACGCCGCCATCGAGATCTTGCAGCGGGTCGGTCTGGGCGCGCGGGCACAACACTACCCGAGCCAGCTCTCCGGCGGCGAGCAACAACGTTGCGCCATCGCCCGCGCCTTCGCAAGTCGACCAAAGGTGCTGTTCGCCGACGAGCCCACCGGCAACCTCGATCAGGCGACCGGTGCGCGTATCATCGAGCTGCTATTCGCGCTTAATAGCGAACGTGCCACCACGCTAGTGTTGGTCACGCATGACCGCGAGATCTCCGAGCATTGTCATCGATTGTTGTACTTGGAGGCTGGGGCGTTGACCAACGCTGAGGATTGGCGAAGGAACTGAAGCGTATGCGAAATGTTGTCGTTTTCTCCTTGCGGGCGCTACGCCGCGATTGGCGCGCAGGCGAGCTGCGCGTCTTGTCAATCGCCCTGATAATCGCCGTGGGTGGAATGACGGCCGTCGGTTTTTTTACAGACCGCGTGCAGCAGGCGATGCGTTTGCAGGCGGGTGAGCTGCTAGCTGCGGATCTGGTGCTGTCGTCCTCCGAGCCGATCACGCGCGAGCACTTCGACCGCGCACACCAAGACGGCCTGCGCAGCGCGCGCACTGTTTCCTTTCGCAGCGTCGCGCTCGCCGGCGAAAAAATGCAATTAGTCGAGCTCAAGGCAGTCAGCGACGCCTATCCGCTACGCGGCAGTTTGCGAAAGGCCAACGCACCCTTTGCCACGGACGAGGTGACACGGGAGATTCCGGCACGCGGCGAGGTCTGGGTAACAGCACCACTGTTACAGGCACTGGCAGTAAACGTGGGTGATTCGATTGATCTTGGCCGGTCTACATTTACGGTCGCCGCCGTTCTGACCTACGAACCGGACCGGGGCGGCGAGCTCTTCACGATTGCACCGCGGGTCCTGCTCAATATCGACGATGTCGCCGCAACCGGATTGGTTCAGCGCGGTAGCCGCGTGAGTTACCGGTTGCTGCTTGCCGGAGAGGCCGACGCCGTGCGACGTTATCAGCGTTGGCTGTCGCCGCGCCTCGGCGTGAACGAGCACGTACATACCCTGGAGGAAGGCAGGCCGGAGCTGCGGGTGGCGCTTGAGCGCGCGCAACAGTTTTTGGGCCTGGCAGCGCTCGTTAGTGTACTGCTGGCCGGGGTCGCGATCGCCATGGCGGCGCGCCGCTACGCGCAGCGCCATTTGGACACCAGCGCGATCATGCGTTGTCTCGGCGCGACTCAGGGCACCATTGTTGCGATCTTTACCTGGGAGATGGTTTGGCTGGGACTGCTCGCGAACATTGTGGGCTGCGCCCTAGGCTATGTCGCACATGGGGTGTTGACTAAGATCCTTGCCGGGATCGTCAACGCAGCGCTGCCATTACCGTCGCTGCGGCCGGTGCTCGTGGGCATACCGGCCGGCACGGCGATCCTAATAGGTTTTGCGCTGCCGCCCCTGTTGGCGCTGCGGCACGTACCTCCGACCCGCGTGCTGCGACGTGACATCGGCACTGTCAGTGTAAGCGCTGCGCTCACCTACGGCGCGGCATTTGTGACCATGCTGGGCCTGCTGGCATGGCAAGCGCGTGATCTGAAGTTATTTGGCTGGATCGCGGCAGGGACCGTGATCACGCTACTGGTGCTCGGGCTGATCGCGTACGTGCTCGTGCGCGCGCTCAACAGACTGCGCGACCGCGTGGGGGTGGCCTGGCGTTTCGGGTTCGCCAACATCGCTCGGCGCGCCAAAGGCAGCGCGACGCAGATCGTCGCGTTCGGTCTCGGTGTGATGGTGTTGCTGTTGCTGTCGATAGTGCGCGGCGATCTGCTCGAGGGCTGGCGTCGGACGCTACCGCCACACACGCCGAATCAGTTTCTTATCAATATCCAGCCGGACCAGGTACCGGCGCTACGGAAGTTCCTGGCGGCGCACGGTGTGGCGGCGGCGCACCTTTATCCCATGGTGCGCGGGCGCCTGGTGGCCATCAATGGTCAGCGAGTGTCCGGGGAGAACTACCCGGATCCCCGCACCCGACGTCTCGCCACGCGCGAGTTTAATCTCTCTTGGGCATCGCAGCTGCAGTCGGACAACCGTGTGACCGCGGGTAGCTGGTGGGAACCCGGCGATAATGGTCAACCTCTGGTGTCTTTCGAGCAGGGACTGGCGAACACACTGGGGATTAAGCTCGGAGACCGCCTTACGTACAATATTGCTGGCGATGAGCTCGAGCTGCGCGTCAGCAATCTACGATCGGTCGACTGGGACACCTTCAACGTCAATTTTTTCGCGATTCTTCCTCCCGATGTGTTGAACCCGTTCCCCGCTACCTATGTCACCAGTTTTTATCTGCCGGCCTCGGACAGGACCATGTTCGCTACACTGGTCAAGGAATTTCCGAATGTTACGGTCATCGATGTGGACGCGCTCTTGAGCAAGGTGCGACTCATCATGGACCGGGTCAGCACAGCCGTCGACTACGTCTTTGTGTTCACGGTGCTGGCTGGATTGGTGGTGTTGTACGCGGCGATTCAGGCCACTCAGGATGAACGCCGCTACGAAGGTGCCATCTTGCGCATCCTTGGAGCCAGACAATATCAACTGTGGCGCAGCTTGCTCGCGGAGTTTGTCACGCTCGGCATGATGGCGGGGGTCCTTGCGGGATTCGCTGCGACGGTGCTGGGTTATGTGCTAGCGGAACATGTATTTCATTTTCGGTATCACCTCAATCCCTGGATCTGGTTGATCGGTTGGCTCGGCGGCGCGATCGGTATCGGTATAGCTGGCACGCTGGGAACGCGACACGTGTTACACCAGCCGCCGGTAAAGACGCTGCGGGAGATATGATGGTGTGTGGCTTGCCGTTATCAGTATTCGGCTCAGGCGTTTCGCCTTTTCCGCGTACGCCGATAACGGCAAGCCTATAGTTGTGCGTTGGTGAGTGGATGTGGCATGTAACGCCGGTGTGCTCCTGCAAAATCGCTAACATTAGTACCTGACTACGTAATTAAGAATTGGGCGCAATGGAGGAGAGCGAATGAAAGTAAAGGCAGCAGTCGCATTTGAGGCCGGCAAGCCATTGAGCATCGAAGACGTGGACCTTGAGGGGCCGAAAAACGGCGAGGTCCTGGTCGAGATCAAGGCGACCGGTATCTGTCACACTGACCACTTCACGCTGTCGGGTGCCGATCCGGAAGGCCTGTTTCCTTGCATCCTCGGACATGAAGGGGCGGGTGTCGTTGTCGAAGTCGGACCCGGTGTCAAAAGCCTCAATACCGGCGATCACGTGATTCCTCTGTACATTCCCGAATGCCGCGAGTGCGAGTACTGTTTGAGTGGCCGAAGCAATCTGTGCCAGGCAATTAGGGCAACCCAAGGCAAGGGTGTGATGCCCGATGGCAGCAGTCGCTTTTCGCTCAAAGGCGAGATGCTGCATCACTATATGGGCACATCGACATTTGCTAATTACACGGTGTTGCCGGAAATTGCACTCGCCAAGATTCGCGAGGATGCTCCTTTCGAAAAGGTTTGCTACATCGGCTGCGGCGTGACTACCGGTATCGGTGCGGTGATCAATACGGCCAAAGTCAGGCCCGGCTCGAACGTGGTGGTTTTCGGTCTCGGCGGCATCGGCTTGAATGTCATTCAAGGCGCACGCATGGTCGGCGCCGATATGATTGTCGGTGTCGATGTCAATGCGCGTAAACGATCGCTTGCCGAGAAGTTCGGCATGACTCACTTCGTGAATCCCAAGGAGGTCGAGGGCGATTTGGTAGCACATCTCATCGAGCTCACTAAAGGCGGTGCCGACTACAGCTTCGAATGTATCGGCAATGTGCAAACCATGCGCCAGGCGCTTGAATGTTGCCACAAGGGTTGGGGTGAGAGTGTCATCATTGGTGTTGCCGGCGCCGGCCAGGAGATCAGTACGCGCCCCTTCCAGTTGGTTACCGGACGCGTTTGGCGCGGCACCGCATTCGGCGGCGCCAAGGGGCGCACCGACGTTCCGCGGATCGTTGACTGGTATATGGATGGCAAGATCAATATTGATGATTTGATTACCCACACCATGCCGCTGGCGGATATCAATCGCGGTTTCGAGCTCATGGAGCAGGGCAGCTCGATCCGCAGTGTCGTCGTCTATGATTAGGCCAACCCCGCCGAACTGAGGAACTGAACTTTTGAGGCGCTGTTTCCCTCAAATGGGTAGTGTCAACCCGTAATGACCAGGAGAACGACATGAGACCCTTTAGCGCCCCGCGTCGCCGCGTGCTCGCTGGATCGTTAACCGCATTGGGCCTGCTGGCGGTCGTGCCGCTGACAAGATCGTACGCGCAGCAGGTGTTGCGTACGCCGTCGCAAACCACCGGGCCGTTCTACCCGACCACCATCCCGCTTGATTCGGACAGTGATTTGGTGATGGTGAACGGGCAAGCTCAAATCGCCAAGGGGCAAATCAGCAACGTCGTCGGACGCGTGCTCGATGAACGGGGTCGGCCCATTCGGCAGGCGCGAGTGGAGATTTGGCAGTGTGACGCCAATGGCCGCTATCATCATTCCCGGGACAACCGTAACGTCCCGCTGGATGCAAACTTTCAGGGCTATGGCCGTTTTACCACCGGCGCAGACGGTACCTACCGCTTTCGCACGATCAAACCGGTGCCCTATCCAGGTCGCGCACCGCATATCCATTTCAAGATCAGCGGCCCCGGTATCGAGCCACTAACCACACAGATGTATGTGGCCGGTGCACCCGAGAACGAGGGTGACTGGATCCTGAGCAGCATCGGTGACGAACGTGTTCGCAACAGCGTTATTGTGAAATTTGAGCCGCATGACGACACTCCCGGCGAGCTGCTCGCCAAGTTCAATATCATCCTGGCTGCCGACGGAAGATTCGGTAAGGGCTAACGCGAGCAGTAGGTCCCGTATACTGACGCTAGTCTAAACGCGCGCCCATCAGGCCTTTTCGGCGCGCAACGAGTTAAGATGTGTCAGCAAGCACGATCGCTTGGTCTGCATCGCCGGCGCTACCTCTGCCTCGTCTCACCGGGTATGCTCGCAAGGACGCATGCGCGCTGTAGGCACGCTTACGAGACCGCTATCGCATATGGCTGCTGAACCGAACATCGATGCCCTTTTTGAGTCTGCCGAGCGAGCCCGCCAGGAGGGTAGACTAGATGCGGCATTGGCCGACTACGACAGGGTCCTCGCTCGCGCGCCAGCGCACGTGGGCGCGCTCTATCGCAAGGCATTGTTGGCATTCCAGGCCAACCGGCTGGCGGAAAGCGTGGCACTGCTGCGCGATGCGTGCGCCGTGAAGCCCGATGACGTCGAGCTCAATTTTTATCGGGGTTTCGTGCTGCTGGCGGCGGGACAGGAGCAGGAGGCGCTGGCGCCGCTGGAGCGGGCGTCGGCAATCAACCCCCAGTGGTACGCGCCTCACCTTAAGCTGGGTGTCGCCCATCTGGTTCTTGGTCAGCGCGACAAGGCGCAGCAGTCGTTTCAGCGTGCATTGATAGCCGAGCCGGGACTTCGTGCTGTGGTAGTGGACGAGAGCAGCCCGGCGGCCTTACGCCAAGAGATTCATGCGGCTCTCAAGCTGGTGGCGGAGCGCGAATGGGCCATTGTCGGCGTCGCCCTGGAAGCGGGCAGGCGCGCCGATCCGGAAGCGGATCTTTCCCGCATCGAGCGCGGATTTCGCATCCAGCACGGCCGCGAGGCAAGGGTATTCAACCACCCCCTGCGCCAGCCTAAGTTTCTGTATCTGCCCGACTTGCCTGCTACTCCCTGGTTCGAGCGCGAGCACTTCGACTGGGTGCCCATGGTGGAGCAGCAGTTACCTGCGGTGCGCGATGAGCTGGAGGCACTCATCCGTGAGGAGGCCGAGTTCATTCCTTACATCTCCGAGGATGGTGGGGAGAGCGCGTCAGGGACGGACTTCTCCAGCCTTGCCGGTTCCATGGTATGGAACGCCTTTCATCTCAACCTGGGTGACCGCTGGGTGGAAGAGCGTTGCCGCCGTTGCCCACAGACCACCGAAGTCATGCGCGCAGTCCCCGCCGCCCGCATGCGGGGCTCCGCACCAGAGATCA
Organism: Candidatus Muproteobacteria bacterium; assembly: GCA_003251795.1. GTDB lineage: Bacteria > Pseudomonadota > Gammaproteobacteria > Acidiferrobacterales > SPGG2 > SZUA-472. Next base: position 1,634 of record QKEI01000066.1, on the reverse strand, counting down.
TGTTCTCGCGTTTGCAGGCGGGTGGGCATATCGTGCCGCACTTCGGTCTTATGAATGTGCGTTTAACGGTACACATGGGTGTGATCGTTCCTGACCACTGCGCAATTCGTGTAGGCGAGGAAACCCGCGGCTGGCAGGAGGGACGCATTCTATTGTTCGATGACAGCTTCGAGCACGAGGCATGGAATCGCAGCGACCGTGACCGCAGCGTGCTCATTTTCGAGGTCTGGCACCCGACGCTCAACGCAGCGGAAATCGCCGCCATCGAGCGCTACTTCGACGCCCGTCGAGAGTGGCTCGATCTGTGCAAGCCGGGTGCGGCGCCGGCGCCTGAAGCGACACCTTCTGCGTGAGCGACGTAATCCCGGCCGCCTTACGGCAGCAGGGCGTCGGCTATTCAGGTGCGTTCAGGACTTTGCATGCAGCGTTACCACGTGCGACCCACTTCAAGCGCCCGCACAAGCTTTGATCTGCCGTAAGACCGACAAGCACACGATAGCAATCCACACATGACGACGAGACATCGGATAGTAATTGTCGGCGGTGGTGCCGGCGGTCTTGAATTGGCGACGCGCCTCGGCGACAAAGTCGGCAAACACAAGGCCGATATTACTCTGGTCGACGCTGCACTGACGCACGTGTGGAAGCCGTTGTTGCACGATGTAGCCGCGGGCGCGCTCGACGCCGATGTCGCGGGTCTGCCATACCACTTTCGCTTTCGCGTCGGACGCATGGAAGGTTTGGATCGTGCCAATCAGACGCTGCAAATCGGTCCGACCTGTGATGATGAAGGGGTTGAGATCATCCCGTCGTATCAGCTGAACTACGATACTTTGGTAATCGCTGTCGGTAGCGTCAGCAACGACTTCGGTGTCAAGGGTGTACAAGAGCACTGCTTCTTTCTCGATAATACGGCACAGGCAGAGCAGTTTCACAAACAGTTGCTGGCTGCCTTCGGTCGTGCCCACATTCGTGGCGCAACGGGCAGAAACGCTCAGCTAGAAGTCGCCATCATCGGTGCAGGGGCCACGGGTAGCGAGCTGGCGGCGCAGCTGCACCACGTGTCGCAAGAGTTGTCGGCATACGGTTTCCAGATCGATCCCAAGCATGACCTCAAGATAAACATTATCGAAGCCGCGCCGCGTATTCTGCCGATGTTACCGCCGCGTTTATCGAACGCTGCTGAAGCCCAGCTTACAAGACTCGGTGTGACTGTTTATGTCGGCGAGCGGGTTATCGAGGTCACGCCGCAAGGCGTGCGCACGCAAAGCGGTCAGTTCATCCCGGCGACTATCAGCGTGTGGGCGGCAGGCATCAAGGCACCTGACTTTCTCAAAGACCTTGATGGACTTGAGAGCAATCGGTTTAACCAGCTGTTGGTGCGACCGACCTTGCAGACAACCCGCGATGACAGCGTCTTCGCGTTCGGTGATTGTGCTGCCTGTCCGTTGGTCGAGGGCACGTCCGCGACCGTGCCACCTCGGGCGCAGGCAGCCCATCAACAGGCATCACTCTTAGCGAAATCGCTACGTAACCGTCTTCGCGGTCGTCCATTACTGCGCTATATATATCGTGACTATGGTTCGTTAGTGGCGCTCGGCAGGTACTCCACAGTGGGCGCGTTGATGAACCAG
>QKEI01000048.1 GCA_003251795.1 Candidatus Muproteobacteria bacterium | reverse complement strand
CGGCCAATTGCAGACATTCGTGACAATCGCTATCAGGTCCAAAACCGTTGCAAGCAACAGTCTACCGCCAACCGATCGCGATATGCGCTTGCCTCTCGATGTGCACGGGGCCCTCGCCAAACTCATCGGTGAGGTTTCTCACGAAGGCGGCCCCCACAGCATTTTTCTGCTCGGCGTCGATGTGATCAAACACGTCGACTATCCTGGGAGTGAAACCCGGCGCATGTTCCCAGAGCCAAATGGGCGAAGGCGTTGTCCACACACGCGAGACCGTATGGATGTCGATATCGCGGAAGCCCGCGGCGCTCATCTCGGACAGGAGCTTGTCGGCATCTTGAAGTTCAACGACCCCGGCCATGGGTCGGGGCGGCGGAATCTCAGGTACCGCTTCCTCCATGGCCTCCCTGAGAAATTGCGTCAGCCGAAAAGGCGATGCCCACACAATCACACCGGCGCACCCATTGCGCCTGAGAACCCGGTGCATTTCTGTGAAACCCTTGTGACGATCCGGAAAGAAGAACACGCCAAATGCCGAAAACACCGCGTCGAAGCTCTCGCCTGGGAAACCAAGCGCTTGACCATCCATGACGTGTACGGATGCATTGTTCAGGTTCTCCTCCGCTAACCGGACACGCAGGCGATCAATCATCTTCGGTGAGAAGTCAATCGCCGTCACGTTCGTACCCGCTTTGGCGGCCGCCAGTGTTAGCGCGCCGGTCCCCGCAGCGATATCGAGCACTTCTTGGCTAGGCTTGAGATCGGCCAGGCGAAGTACTTCATCAACGTACTGAGCAGTGAAGGGTTGGAATGCCGTCTCATAGGTATCGACCACGGGGTCCCAGCCCTTAGGTGTTTCTTCAGGATTTTGCTCCGTCATGACATTCGCCTTATCTACAAGACATGAACATGCTGAATATGTTTGTTGTGCGACCGAACGGTCACGGTCATCCGGTCGCAAGAAAGTCTCTGACCTCCGCCAAGAACCTCGGCCAGGCAGGTTCTTGTTCTAAAATGAGATGGTTTTGACCTTTCAGTGGCACAAAACGCGCTCCGGGGATCAACTTGGCAAGTTGCCGACCCTCTTCGAAGGGAACGGCGGCGTCATCTCGGCAGTGCAGAACCAAAGTCGGTACCGTCACCTGAGAGACCAGCGAACTTACATCGATCTCGTTAAATGCGTGCCGGAGCCGGACTGCATTCTCAGGCGAGGTCGTGATACGTTGAAGATCGTTAAACCACTGCATTTGTTCTGCTGTCGCACCCGGTATGAAGAGCGAAGTGAAAAGTTGTCGAAAGGCGGGATTCTCCTGACCCCAACCCTGGCTGACCAATGTCTGCATTGCTTGCCCCTGCTCGATCGCCTCCTGAGATCCACGCTTATGCCGCCCCCTGACATACCCGCCGTAGAGAACCATGTGCGTTACTCGTCCCGGATGACGCAAGGCATAGGCGACCGAGACCGGACATCCTTGCGAGATCCCAAGAAGCGCAAAACGATCCACACCGACTGCATCAACCACCGTCTCAAGATCGCGCACGAATGCCTCGAAGGAGATGTCGCCCACATCCCAATCGGACAGACCATTGCCGCGCTCGTCATAGCGGATAAGCAAATGATTCTTTGCGAGCTCGCTTAAGAGATGACGCCAAACGGGGCTTTGCCAATCATATTCGAGATGATTCAGCCAGTTTGCCGTTTTGATCAATGGTGGTCCTTTCCCAACTGTGGCGTACGCGATACGCACGCCGTCGGACGCAGTGCAAAATCGAATCTCTTGTTCGCGAAACAGCTGACGCTCAGTGCTAGTGGTACCGTGCAGCGCAGGTAGTACCGCACCGGGCTTGAGTTGCGCGCGATAGGCGCGAACAGGTTCTTCGATATTTTTAACCCGCTGTTTGCCCAAGGATTCATAGTCCAGCGGCAGTTTCTTGCCAATCGCGGTGCGCACCGACTCCGAGACGCAGATTCCACCTGGCTCGGCCAAGTTCTCAAGTCGTGCCGCCACGTTGACGCCATCGCCATAGATGTCGCCTCGGTCCTCAATAACATCGCCCAGGTTCACGCCGATGCGAAACTGCACCTTCCCTTTATCCGGCAAGTCCTGATTGCGTGTCTCAAGATCTTTCTGAATCACCACCGCGGCAGAGAGCGCATCCATCACGGCATTGAATTTGGCGAGCACGGCATCACCGGCGTAATGCATCACCCGCCCGCGATGGACTTCTATGTTCTCAGTGATGAGGTCGAGATACTCGCTTAAGGTTCGATGGGTGGTGTCTTCATCCTCGCCTGTCAGGCGGCTATAGCCGGCGACATCGGCATACAGAATGGCAGCGAGTTTACGATCTAGAGGCTCACTACCCATGGGCGAGATCCCCCTAGTCTTCGGCCCGAAAGGAATGACTATATTACGCCTTTTAGGGGTCGCACCTAACGGCTGCTTTGGGTCGTTAGCGGCCACTCAGGTAGACACATGACCGATGGCTGCTTTTGGGTCGAAAGCGGACGTTGGTAGTCTGGTCCCGCAGTGGGTCGGGGGCCTCGTTACGCTTCGGCGCCGAGTCCGTGGTGACTTAACTGGTGACTCGATCGAAGTACCGCTGGTGGCAGTAAGCGCAAGTCTTTGAATATTGGCGCGCCCGGAGAGATTCGAACTCCCGACCCCCTGGTTCGTAGCCAGGTACTCTATCCAACTGAGCTACGGGCGCTTATTCGCAAATGCTATCGGTCCTTCCCCTCCGCAGGGCGGGCCAAGTGCAAAGAAATAGGGCGCGAATAATAACAAACCCGCTGGATCGTCGCGACCGCCGGCCACTTCCTGCCGCGTCACCCTCAAACTAGGGTGTCGTGAAACAATTGAAACAATAAAGTTCTGGGGCGAAACCGCGCAGAAAACCGCGATTGCTAAGGTGCGAGCTAGGAAGAAGCATTATGAGGCCCTTAGCATGAGTCAAATAGAAAGCCGATATGCCTGGTTACTGGTTGCCGTGTCCTCTGTGTTCATGGGCATGGCTGCGGGTTCGATCCTTTCGATCTCGGTTTTTCTGAAACCGCTGATAGGCGAGTTTGGTTGGCTGCGGGCGCAGACCGCGCTCGGCTATACCGCAGGCGCGCTAGCGATGGGCGTCGGCGGCATCGTCATGGGCTATCTCTCGGATCGTTTCTCCACCCGTAGCGTTGTGCTTGCCGGTGTCGCGTTTCTCGGACTATCACTGGTGCTCTTGGCGACGCAGTCCTCGTTGGCAGAGTTTTATCTTTACTATTGTCTCCTGGGCGGTCTCGGTGCCGCGGCATTGGACGTACCACTCTTGGCGAACGTGGGTCACTGGTTCGAGCGCAACAAAGGATTGGCCCTTGGTATCGCTACCGCCGGACGCGGACTGGGGCAGGGTTTGATTCCATTCCTAGCCGGACTCCTGATCGCCGACTATGGCTGGCGCGAGGCGTATTTTGCGCTCGGCGCGCTCGCTATGATTGTGCTCTTTCCCTTGGCCTGGTTCGTGCGCTCACCGCCCGGGCTTGAGGAAGCAAAGGGCGTCGCCCGTCAGGCGAGCGTCGAGGCGCAGCGAAAGGCCTTTGCTATGGAGCCAAAGACAGCGGTCGCGTGGATCAGTGCGGCGGCTGTGTTCTGTTGCGCCTGCATGGGCACGGCCATGGTGCACACGGTCGCGCTCGCCCGCGACGCGGGTATAGAAGAGAAAAGCGCCGCCGCCATTGTGCTGATGATTTACGTATCAGGATTCTTCGGGCGCATCGCGTTCGGCAAGTTCGCCGACCATATCGGCGGGCCGCTGGCGTATCTCGCGGCCTCTGCTATCCAGACTGCGTTGATCTTCTGGTTTACCCAAATCCAGAGTCTCACCAGCTTCTACACGCTCGCTATTTTGCTCGGTTTCGGCATGAACGCCGTGATGACGTGCCTCATGGTGTGTGTGCGCGAAATGACCCCCATACACATAAGAGGTGTATCGACCGGTATCGTGCTTCTTTTTGGGTGGATCGGTATGGGGTTAGGCGGTTATCAGGGTGGCTATTTCTTCGACCTTACCGGTAGCTACGCTGTCTCGTACGCGAATGCGGCCTTCGCCGGTATCATTAATATGGTGATCGTGGGATCGCTGGTCTATTACGCGACGAAGGTGCGTACTCGACTTCTGGCCGCGCCCGCAGTGGTAGCCACGTAGGCTTTA
>QKEI01000205.1 GCA_003251795.1 Candidatus Muproteobacteria bacterium | reverse complement strand
TCATAGCGGCCGGCCAGCATGATCAGGCCGGCGCGTCCTGCGAGCTCTTCCACGCCCGCATGGTCCAACCGGCGTCCCTGCGGCGACAGATAAACCACCTTAGCCGGCGACGCATTTGCCTTGCGTGCCGCCGCTAGTGCGCGTGCTAACGGCTCTGCCAGCATAACCATACCCGGACCGCCACCGTAGGGCCGGTCATCTACGCTGCGATGCTTGTCGTCCGTGTAATCGCGCGGATCCCATATCGTCAGCTGCAACAGTCCTTTGGCTATTGCTCTGCCGGTGACGCCATAGTCTTTGACGGCGTCAAACATTTTGGGAAAGATGCTGACGACGTCGATTCTCATGGCGCGCGAAGCGCACGTTTCAGCCGTGCGCGTCAGTGAAAAGCACCGATCAGTAGTCCAGACCCCAGTCTACCCGAAGGACACCGGACTCGAGATCGACCTGTTTCACCACCTCTGGCACATACGGGATGAGGCGGTTTTGTCCAGCGCTTGCTTCTGATGGCGGCCCCTCCTCGGGGACGACGACGATCACATCATTGGCACCTGTCTCGAGCAAGTGACTGACAACACCAAGCGTCACACCCTCCAGGTTCACTACTCGCAGACCCTCAAGCTCAACCCAGTAGTACTCGCCTTGCGCCAACGCCGGCAACTGCTGTAACGGCACGCCGATATCGGCACCGATCAAAGCGGCCGCTTGTTCGCGGTTGCCCGTATCCGCCAGATGGGCGACGATGCCGCGACCCTGTTGGCGTCCTTCACGCAGCTGTATCCTGTGCCAATCGTGTTGCTTGCCTACGAGCCACACGTCGTACTCCAGGATCGCCTGTGGCGGTCGCGTGTACGAATGAACCTTAACCCAACCATCCACTCCGAACAGACCGACGATACGACCCAGCGTCACCACGCGGTCCGCAGATCGCGTGCTGGTCATGCAGTTTACTTTTGCGCAGCCGCCTGCTTGAGCAGACTCGACACTCGATCACTCGGCTTGGCGCCGCGACTCAGCCAGTACTGCACGCGTTCCACGTCTACGCGCAAGCGCTCCTCATGCGACGCCGCACGCGGGTTGAAAAACCCAACGTGCTCGATAAATCTGCCGTTTGTGGCACGACGACGATCGGCAACCACAATGCGGAAAAAGGGTTGCTTGTTAGCCCCGCGCCGGGCGAGGCGTATGGTCACCATAATAGAACTCGCTCCTCAGGAATCTGAAAAAAATCGGGCGGGCTCAACTGTACCCGAACAAGGGGCCGGATTTTACCCTCTGTCTGGCCTCAAAAGGAAGGGAGCTTGGGCGAAAATCGCTAAATTTGCCCAAGACAGGCTCTCCCGCAGGCGCCAAAGCCACGCAAAGCCAAAAACAGGGTAACGCCGATGGGAGACCCAGCTGCTGGGCACTATTACATCGACGCCTCTTGAAGGACCTGCAGCACCTTGGCGGGGTGTTCGGCGGCGTTGGCCACCTTGGCCCAGTGCTTGCGCACTTTGCCATCAGGTCCAACCCACACGGTCGAGCGGATCACACCGATCGTTTTCTTGCCGTACATCATCTTTTCGCCGAAGGCGCCGTATTTGGTCATAACCTTCTTGTCGGGATCAGACAGCAGCGTAAACGGAAGCTTGTACTTGTCGCTAAAACGTTTGTGCGAAGCGGCGCTGTCCGCCGAGACGCCCAGCACAACCGCATTTTCCCGCTCGATTTTCTTCCACAATGCGCGGAAACCCTGTGCTTCCTTGGTACACCCGGGTGTGTCGTCGCGTGGGTAGAAATAAATAATCACATTGCGCCCGCGGAAATCTTTCAGCGAAACCTTGTTGCCCGCGGCGTCACCAAGGGTGAAGGCAGGTGCTACCTTTCCTTCCACTATTGCCATGCTTGCTCCTTCTTCTCTTAGAGTGAATGCGTTAGATGACCCACCTTGGCCCGCTCAGCGACGTCGTGCGCGTGGCGACAGTTGTCGATGCCGGAAGCAGTCCACCGTATGATCATTGACCATGCCCACCGCTTGCATGAATGCATAGCATATGGTCGAGCCGACAAACTTGAAACCGCGCCGTTTCAGATCCTTGCTCATGGCCTCGGACTCGGCCGTGCGCGCCGGCACTGAGCGCATGGTCTTCCAGTTGTTGTGCTTCTGCCTGCCGTCGACGAAGGCCCACACGTAACTATCGAAGCTGCGAAACTCGCTTTGCACCGCCTTAAAGGCACAGGCGTTTTCTATCGAGGCCATTATCTTCAAACGGTTTCTGACGATGCCCGGGTTCGTTAGCAACTCCCGAATCTTGGCGCGACCGTAGCGCGCAACCTTGTTGGCATCGAAGCCATCGTAGGCCTGGCGATAAGCGGCGCGTTTGGCGAGTATGGTCGACCAACTCAGGCCCGCCTGCGCACCTTCCAGAATAAGAAACTCGAACAGCTTGCGATCGTCGTGCAATGGCACGCCCCACTCGTTGTCGTGGTACTCGACCATAAGGGGGCTGCCCAGTGCCCACGCACAGCGCTGCCTCATAACCTATTCACGCACCTCGCGTGTCGTGACCAGGTACTCACGCGTACCGCTCGCTGTCTGTATCTCCACAATCTTGACCGTATACTGACTGCCATCGCGCGTTGCGATCGGCACGCGTTTGACGACCCTTAACGGGGTAAAGGACTGCACCCGAATCGTGCAATCCGCTGCTCGATCAAGCGCCGCGTACCCGGCCCTTGCGCCCTGCTGCTCGAAGGTGCGCGCAAGCTCGAGCGCGAGTTCCTCTTGCAGGCAAAAATTGGCTTGTTGTGCGCTTCGCTGCTCGCCAACGGCGTAATGCCAGGAATCCTGATCGCCATCGGCCTGCGCCCCTACAGCCGCCAGCATCAATAAACTCGCTAGCGACCGTCCTTTCGCCGTACCATGCGGTAACCCTGTGCTAGGCCTTTCTCTACGAGCTACAGTTCTTTCAGACATGCGTAACTACCCTCGCGCGTTTGCTTATAGCTCGATTTCTCTGGATCGCCGAGTTTTCTATGGTACAGAAAGCGGTTTCTTCAACTCAAGTAAAGTGAGCTCGCATAGCAGCAGCGCCTAAAGCCCCTATGGCCATCGTCGTTGCAGTCTGCTTCCTTCGCACCGCCCGGCAGCCGATAATGACGCACAAGCAATAGCGGTCGAAGCCGGCAGTGCCTCGCGCGTGGCTAGATGGAGGTAAATCATGGCTAACAGATTTCGCACCGAGCAAGACAGCTTCGGTAAGATCCAGGTACCGCACGACGCGCTTTACGGCGCACAAACACAACGTGCGGTAGAGAACTTTCCGATTAGCGGATTGCGCATGCCGCGCGCTTTCATCCGCGCCTTGGGGATGATCAAGGGTGCCGCCGCCAATGTAAATCAGGCCCTTGGACTTCTCGATGAGACCATCGCACAGGCGATTCAACAAGCGGCCGCTGAGGTCGAGCAAGGCAAGCACGATGCTCAGTTTCCCGTCGACGTGTTTCAGACCGGCTCCGGCACGAGCACTAACATGAATGCCAATGAGGTCATCGCACGACTAGCGCAGAAGCGGTCGGGCAAGACCGTGCACGCTAATGACGAAGTCAACATGTGTCAGAGCAGCAATGACGTGATACCAAGCGCGATCCACGTCAGCGCCTGCTTGCAGATCCATCACGAGCTGCAACCGGCGTTGCGCCACCTGGCCGATACCATTAGCGCCCGGGCAGCCGAGTTTCACGATGTCGTAAAGACTGGTCGCACGCACCTGATGGACGCGATGCCGCTGCGCCTGCAACAGGAGCTCGGCGGCTGGGCCGCTCAAGTGCGCCTGCGCAGTGAAGACGTGCAGACCAGCCTCAGACATTTACAGGACTTGGCGATCGGTGGCACTGCCGTTGGCACCGGCGTCAATGCCCACCCTGAATTCGGTGCGCGCGTAGCGGCACGCCTGGCCGAGCTAAGCGGCATTCCCTTTCGCTGTAGCAGTGACTACTTTCAGGCGCTCAGCTCACAGGATGCCGCCGTGCAAATGAGCGGCCAGCTGAGAACGGTGGCGGTAAGCTTGATGAAGATTGCCAGAACAGTGGCCCGCTGGCCGGCCTTGCCGAGATTCAACTGCCTGCGTTGCAGCCCGGCAGCAGCATCATGCCGGGCAAGGTCAACCCGGTGATTCCAGAGGCGGTGACCATGGTCTGCGCTCAGGTCGAGGGTAACGACGTCACGGTCGCCATCGCTGGCCAGTCCGGCAGCTTCCAACTAAATGTCATGTTGCCGGTGATCGCCTACAACCTGCTGCAGAGCATCGAGTTGTTAGCGAGCGCCGCGCGGGTACTGACAGACAAGACCCTCGCCGATTTCAGCGTCAATCGCGAGCGCCTGCGCGAAACCTTGGAGCACAATCCGATATTGGTAACTGCCTTGAACCGCGTCATCGGCTACGATCGCGCAGCAGCCATCGCGAAAACGGCCTACGCGCAAAATCGGTCTATCCTCGAGGTTGCCAAAGAGATGACGGATCTCGATGAGGCCGAGCTCAAGCGGCTGCTCGATCCGGCGGAATTGACCAAAGGCGGTTAATGTTTGGAGTGCAGAATCGACCGGCGTCTTACGAGCTCATCACTACGCTCGTGTAGTGCAGATGATAGAGCAGCACGAAATAGTAGACCATGAAGATCGAGAAGATACCGACCACCGCCAGCGCGTGCCCCCTGTACTTCCACAGCAAGTAAGAACCCAACGACACCAACGAGATCTTGGTCAACACGAACGCGACCGGATGCTCTCTTACCAGGTTGACCAACAGCAGGTTCGCT
>QKEI01000288.1 GCA_003251795.1 Candidatus Muproteobacteria bacterium | reverse complement strand
TGCCATCTCCTCCGAGCAACCCTATATTTATCGGCTGACCCGCCTAGGCATGGCAGCCGTGCTGGCGGGCCGCGGCCTAGCATTTCTCGAGCACGTATCACCAGTATTGTGGGACGGCAGCGTCGATGGCTGGGATCGGGGCAGGCATCTCGGCGATGCCATTGCGCGCGCGGGTCTAGATCTAACGGTCCTCGAGCGTGAGATCGCGGCCGAGGCGGCGAGGCTGGATGGGTTGATCCAGCAGAATCACGACGCGCTCGTCGCCGCCGGCCATTGGGGCGTACCTACTACCGTGTTCCAGGGCGAGCCGTTTTTCGGACAGGATCGCATTGACTTGTTGCTTTGGCGTATGCATCAAAACGGGCTGCGCAAACGGGGCGCCTGAGGTTACACGCTTGCCAGTCGCCGTGCTGTTGCTGGTTGCCGCGCTAGTGGCGGGTGCTGACCCCGCTCCCGCAGGCATCACCTTCTTTGGCCTCGATACGACAATGCTGACTCTCGCGTCAGTGGCGTTGATGCTGGGTGGCTTCGTTAAAGGTGCAATCGGTGTCGGCTTGCCGGTCGTGGCTATTGCCGTGCTTTCCAATTTCTTGCCGGTTCCGCTGTTGTTGGCGATCGTCGCCATACCGATCCTCATGACCAACCTGTGGCAGGCGATAGACGCTGGTAATCCGAAAAGGCCGTTTACACGCTTCTGGCCGATGATCCTGTGCTTGCTTGTGCTCATCTGGTTCAGTGCCAGACTGGTAGTCGACCTCGATCCGCGGATTCTATACGGACTTATTGGCACATCCGTACTGCTGTTCGTGATATCAAGCTATTTTCGTGTCGATTGGAATGTGCCCCCATCAGCCGAGCGCTGGGCAGGCCCATTGGCGGGTTTGCTAGGCGGATTTCTCGGCGGCATTTCCACGATCTGGGGGCCACCGATGATGATCTATTTCGTCATGTTGCGCTTACCGAAGGAGGACTACATTCAAGCAGTCGGTCTCGTGTGGTTTATCGCCTCGATCCCGCTAGTCATTGCCTATGTGCGCTATGGCATCTTAACGGCGGAGACCGCCGTGTTGTCGCTGCTCGCATGCATCCCGGGCTTCGTCGGCCTCGCCATCGGTCAGGCGCTACGCAAGCACATCAACCAACAAGCGTTCACGAAACTCTTGCTGCTTTTTCTCTTTCTCGTCAGCCTGAATCTGTTGCGGCGGGCAATCTTCTAGACTGTTCGTAATTATCGCCGCGGCTAGCTGCCGGTCTTTCGGTCGCCAGAGAGCTCATTGGGATGCATCGCGACCAGCGCTAGCGCGCCAAGCGCCATCACCACCCCCATCGACGCATACGCCAACCCCCAGGCGACGGGGTTCGCACCGCCAGCAAGGTCCAACACCCAACCGAAGGCAAGCGGCCCAATGAAAGCGAAAAAGAATCCGAGCGCCGAGTGCAATGCCATGGTGGTTCCGCGATAACCCGGCGATGCCGTACCAATAGCGCCAGCAGTAACAGCCGCTGATTCTCCAGCGGCAGTAATGCCGTGAAGCAGACATAAGAATGATAACAGCATGTATGAGAGCGCCGAGCTGAAACCGATGAAGCCACACAAAGCCGCCGACACCAGCATTACAACCAGGATCAAGCGGCGGCGCCCGAAACGCATGGCCAACTCATTACCCATAATACTGGCCCACACGCCGAGCAATGTCATGAGTGTCGCAACGATTGTCGGTGGTAACAGGCCTGTGGTGGAGCCATGTCGTGCTTGGGTAAACACGAGAAGCGCTACCACCCATGAGCGCATGCCGAACAACTCCCAATTGTGTACCGCGTAACACACGATGTAAGCCATCGCTGAACGGTTGCGCAGCACCGGGCGGAAGTCGAGTAATCCCGTGCTAGGCGCCATCGATGGACGAGACCCGTGCGGCGCAATCAATTTCGCCGCCAGCAGCAAAGCAAGCACCGCACCAACGGCGCCAACGAGAAACGCCGCTCGCCAGTTGAACCATTCGGCAATCACGCCGGAGACGAGAAACGAGATGGCCGCACCGATGCCGAAACTCGAGGTGTAGAAAGCGATCGCGCGCGGCTGGGCCGAACCCTCGATGCGATCGCTCAAGGCCTTCAGGCCCGGCATGTAGGTGCCCGCCAGGCTAACGCCTGCCAAGGCACGAAAGATCATGGCGGTCCAAAACCCCGTCGCGAAAAGCGCGAAGGCGAGTGCTGCCACGCAGCCAAGTGCCATAGAAAGCAAATAGATACGCCGTGGATCGACACGGTCAGTGAGGCTGACGAGCACCGGCACCGCGATCGCATAACCGCCGAGAAAGACGGCAGAGACCCAACCGGCGTCGGTATTTGTCAGCTGCCACTCGCGAATGAAGGTCGGCAGAAGTGCAGCAAAGGTGAACATGCCAAGCATGCCGAGCACCTCCGCTACACACATTAATGCGACCAGACGAACAGGGGACATTCGCATTGTGGATTGTCGCGAGTTAAGCTGCCGACGCGCCGACCAAGCACCGGTCGGTTAGCAGCAAGTGTATCGGCACAGCAGGCTGCTAAAGCGCAATGACTGCCTGGTAAACCAAACCAGCTAGCATGGAGCCACCAAGGCCGAACAGCAGATACAGTGCGAACACACGCCGCTTCACTAGCGCAAATACCGCCATCGCCGCCGGGATGCTGGTGACGCCACCGGCCAGCATGAAACTGAGCGCCGCACCTTGTGCCATGCCCATGTTGATGAGGGCAGATACGGTGGGAATAGCCGCATAGCCATTGAGATAAGCAGGTATGCCGACCAAGGCGCTGGCGGGAATCGCCCACCACTGTTCACCGCCGAGCCATGTCGAAATGGTATGCGCCGGAATGTACGCGATCATCAAGCTTTCGACCATGAATGCCAGAGTTAACCATTTCAATAGAAACCAGCCCGTGGCGCGCGACTCGCTGAAGAAAACCTCGCGTCGTGCGGACTCTTGCCAAAACTTCCACTTGACCTCGACGCGCGCGCCGAGCGACGGGCCACCGCAAGATGAGCCGCAACCGCTTGTCATCACCTTCAACGGATTCGCAAGAACTGATTGACGCGCTAGGGCATGCATCGCAAAACCCGCGGCGAGACCCATGAACAAAGCGGCCAAGGTCTTGGCCAACACGAACGGGAAAGCGAACTCGGCGCTCATCAGGATAAACATCTCCGGGCTCATCAACGGCGAGCTGATCCAAAACGCCATCACCGGCGCTAACGGCACACCGGCGCGAAGTAGCGCGGCAATAATAGGAATCACGCCGCAGGAACAAAATGGCGAGAGCGAGCCGAAAATCGCCGCGACGATGATCACGCGTCCCTGCCGCCCACTGAATACTGTGGCAATCTGCTGATCGGCGCCGGTAGCCTTAGCGACGGCCGCGACTAATACAGACATTACCAGGAAAGGTGCTATGTCGATCAGCGCCTGAGCGGTGAAACTCAGGGTTGCAAGGGCCTGGGCAGGCACCAGCGCCACAAGCAACAGCATGAGCAGCAGCGCTGTCAGTAATACGCGGTCAACGTACCGTACTCGCCGGGCGAGGTGCAGTGCCAGGGTCTGCGAAGTCATTGGTTAGCGTTAGTCAGCTTTAATTGATCTTGGCCGGCTCAAGGAGTGTCATTTCGCGCCTTGCGCCTTGCGCGGCGCACGCTTGACTCCAGTGCAACATTCCTTCGCCAGATAGGTCATGAGTGCATCCATGGTTTCGTACACCACTGCGCAGCGCAACGAGCGACTTTCTCTTTCCTGCACGACTAGGCCCGCCCATCCGAGATGAGCCAGATGGTGCGACAGTGTCGATTTAGGAATTTGCAGATGCTCCTGGATCTCACCGACGGTAAGCCCATGTCGACCTGCCTTGACTAACAAACGGTACACGGCCAGGCGGGTCGGGCTGCCCAATTCGGCCAGACACTTGGCAGCGGTTTCAAGATTCATAGGTTAGAAACATACCGCCTGTGCGCGCAACTGTCAACGATAGTTCTAGAATAGTCGTTTAGTCACACTTTGCTTGCGCCGTCCAATGCCGTAACCTGTGTGCCGGCCTACCCCGGGGTCTACCTACGGGGGCAGATCAAACGAAGAGCAAACAGAAACTCACAGGAGACGGATCAATGTCAAAAGAAATGTTTGAAACGGGACGCAAGATACGCACCGAGGTACTGGGGGAAGAGCGTGTAAAGAAGGTATTGGATGGGGCC
>QKEI01000227.1 GCA_003251795.1 Candidatus Muproteobacteria bacterium | reverse complement strand
TTGGGCTCACCACTCGTAAGTAGTAACAGCTGCAACGGCATCCGCGTTAGCTGCGGCAAGGCATCGAGTACTACATCGATACCTTTTTGCTCCACCGCGCGGCCGATAAAAGCGAGCAACGGTGTGCGCGCGGCGCGCTCGAGTCCGACTTGCTGCTGTAGCGCCAACTTATTTTCAGACTTATCTGCGAATCGGCGTTGGTTGAAGGTCTTGATGAGATTAACGTCGGTAGCCGGATTCCAAATGCGATCATCAATGCCGTTGACTATGCCTAGCAGCCTACGGCTACGATGGCGCAGCAACCCATCGAGGCCCGAGCCGTGCGTCGGGGTTTGGATTTCTCGGGCGTAGGTCGGGCTCACGGTCGTCAGGTAATCCGCGTACACGAGCCCACCCTTTATGAAAGAGAGCTGTCCGTGAAATTCCAAGGCCTCGGCAGACCACCATGTGTGCGGTAACCGTAAGTCCGTCAGCTTGGCGTAGGGAAACAATCCCTGATACGCGAGGTTGTGGACGGTGAACACGGTGGCTGGGCGCGGTTGTTGCAACGCGAGCAGGGCCGGCACCAGCCCGGTCTGCCAATCGTTACAGTGCACGAGCTCGGGTCGCCACGCCGGAAGTGTACCGTCCAAAGCGATCGCACAGATGGCGCGTGCAAACAAGGCGAAGCGTTCGGCGTTGTCGGGCCACGGCTTGCCTGTGGTATCGAGGTAAGGATTGCCGGGACGATCGAAGGCGGGCGGGTACTCAACCAGCCACGTCTTGATGGTGGTCCCCGGCAGTACGGTTTCCAGCAGCGACACCCGTGTGCTGAATCCTGGCAAATCGATGTCGGCCAGCCGTCGCGGGCGAGGGGCGCGGGCGACAGCGTCGCGGTAGCCGGGCATAATGAGCCGTACGTCGCAACCCAGTGACTTCAGCGCTGGCGGCAGGCTGGCGGCGACATCGGCTAGGCCCCCGGTCTTGATCAGCGGGTAGGCCTCGCTAGTGGCAAAGAGGATGCGGTACATTGATTGACTGGCGCTACCGGTTCGATGGCGCGGCATCCAGCGTCTTCGGCCGGTGACTAACCGATAAGGATGTTTGACTCATGATCAACGAACCCCCGGTGCGTTTTGTCAGCCGGCTTACGCGCGACACCTTGGCATTGATTATGGCCGGCGGTCGCGGCACGCGTCTCGGTCACATGACCTTGTGGCGAGCCAAGCCGGCGGTGCCCTTCGCCGGTAAGTTTCGGCTTATCGATTTTCCCTTGTCCAACTGTATTAACTCGGGCATCCGCCGCATCGGTGTGTTGACGCAGTACAAGGCACATTCGCTGATCCAGCATATTCAGCGAGGTTGGGGATTTTTGCGAGGCGAGTTTGGTGAGTTCGTGGAATTGCTGCCGGCGCAACAACGCGTCGAAACCTCCTGGTATGCCGGTACGGCAGATGCCGTATACCAGAATCTGGATATCGTGCTTGCGCACGAGCCGAGCTTCGTACTGGTTCTGGCGGGCGACCATATTTACAAAATGGATTATGGTCCGATGCTGGCCTACCACGTCGAGCACGAGGCTGACATCACTGTTGGTTGCATCGAGGTGCCGCGGGCCAGAGCAGCGGGTTCTTTTGGTGTAATGACCGTGGACCCGGATTGGCGGATACGGCATTTTGTGGAAAAGCCGCAGGATCCGCAACCACTACCAGGTAGCGAAGATTTGACACTAGCGTCGATGGGCATCTACGTGTTCTCCACGCAGTTCCTACGCGAGCGATTGATCGAGGACGCGCATAATGCCGATTCGCGCCACGACTTCGGAGGAGACGTCATCCCTAGTGCCATAGAGAAGTACCGTGTATACGGATATCCGTTTCGCGACCCGGCCAGCGAGCGGCCGGCCTACTGGCGTGACGTCGGCACTATCGATGCATTCTGGGAATCCAATCTGGAGTTGGTCGAGATCAATCCGGAGCTGAATCTCTACGATGCGAGTTGGCCCATCTGGACGTACCAGGAACAGTTGCCGTCAGCCAAGTTCGTTTTGGACGAGGACGGTCGCCGCGGCATGGCGGTGAACTCCATGGTTTCGGGAGGATGCATTATTTCGGGCGCCTACGTGCTCCATTCGCTGTTGTTTTCCAACGTTCGCGTGGAGGAGGGCGCGAGGGTGGTGGATTCTGTCGTGTTGCCGGATGTGCGCATCGGTCCAGGCTGTCGCATCAACAAGGCTTTGATCGAACGTGGCTGCCACCTCCTTGCGGGTACCACCGTCGGTGAAAATCCGGCCCGGGATGCGGAGCGCTTTCACATAACCCAGGGCGGTGTGACGCTCGTCATGCCGGAGATGTTAGGGCAAGACATCCACCACGTCCTGTAATTTGAATACTTCACCACGGAGCGCGCAGAGAACACAGAGTGCGATCTCTGCCGTGAGTTCATGCGTTTTGCAGGCTGAGCGGACCTCGGTTAGTTCCCGCCGGCGCTGGTGCAGCCGCGAAGCAGCCAATACTACAGCCAGGGTCGACGCTGAAAGATGCGATAGTCCATGTCCGGGAAGAGGCTGTCGCGCGCGGTGATCTGTTGCAGGTAGTGCTCGTCGTACTGGTCCCGCTGCGCCATGTCTGCCAGCCGGTAAAGACGATGGATGTGGGTCTTGAAGCGCCGCACCGCGTAATCCGCGCTGGTGCCGGTTTTCATAATAAATGCCCAGTCGCTCGCTTGCGCCAGCAACAGCTCGCGCGCGGCCTGATCGAGTGCCCAACGCCGGTGGCCTTGCGCATCTGGAAAACGCCCCACGAGCTCGCTCATGTGTTCGGCAGCGTCGTGCAGGTACGGGTAGATCCAGTCGTTGCTGCCGTTTAGCCACACTTCGTGGAAGCCGCCCGCGCCCCAACTGCACTCCGGCGGTTGCGCGGTTTGCAGATCAGGGGAGCGCTGCAGGTACTCGTGCGGCGTGATCGCCTGGATATCGCGCTGGTCACAGGCGATCTTACGGAACAAGAAGTCGATCCATTGGGGTCCCTCGAACCACCAGTGACCGAAAAGCTCGGCATCATATTGCGAGACGATCACGGGTGGGCGATCGAAAAAGGAGCTCAACCATTCAACCTGCCGTTGGCGGTTGAACATAAAGTTGCTGGCATGTTCGGCGGCGCGCTCGCGTGCCCACCCCGGGTGATAGGGCTCTTTGTAGTCAGTCTTGCCGGTGATGCGATGATACTTGAGCCCGGTAAAAGTACGCACGCCGGCATGACGTAACGGCCACATGTGCGGTGCATCGACGTCGAAGCCGGCGTCACGGTAGAAGTCACGGTAAATAGCATCCCCTGGATATCCTTCCTCCGCCGACCATACCTGTTTTGATGACTCATAGTCGCGCGCGAACGCCACCGGCCCGCCCGGCGTGCGCAGTGGCCGATGTGCACCGTACTTGGGTCGCGGGTCGGCGTTTAACGCACCGTGCGTGTCGAGGAAGAAGAACTCTATGCCGAACTCTGCCAGCAGACGGTCGATGCCAGGGGCGTAGGCACACTCAGGTAGCCAAATCCCGCGCGGGCGCTGCCCGAGCAGACGCTGGTGCGTACGCACGGCCATCGACAGCTGGGCATAGAGGCTTTCCTCTTGTGGCGCCAGCAACGGCAGGTAGCCGTGGGTAGCAGCGCAGGTGATGATCTCCAGGTGTCCGCTTTCTAGCAGTCGCCGAAACGCCCCTACGATATCGCCCTGATAACGTTCGACGAACTGCCGGCGCAGATATTGGTAGCGCTCGCTATAGAACAGCACCACGGGGTGAAAGTAGGGATCACCGGACGTGCGCTGGCGTTCCCCTGCCAGCGATTGCAAACGCTCGTCCAGATAACGCACGTAACGCTGTTGCAACAGCGGGTCTGTCATCATGGAGAGCAGCGTAGGCGTGAGCGAGAGGGTGGCGCGGAAATAGATGGCGTCGCGCACGAGTCCCTCAAACACGTCGAGCAGGGGCAGGTAAGTCTCGGTGAGCGCCTCGTAGAACCAGTCTTCTTCCAGGAAACGCTCGTACTCGGGATGTCGCACAAACGGCAAATGTGCGTGCAGCACTAAGGCAAAATAGCCGCGCGGATCCAATGTGCTGGTTAGTTATTTACTGCTAAGACTGCTGACACTCTCAGACCACATGAGCCGGCCACGCTCGCTGATGCCGCCGGCTCTGAGATACATCTGCCGGAACTCCTCCTCACTGACCCACCAGCTACGGTCAGTGCGCGATGAGGCGCCAAGACGCGGCAGGC
>QKEI01000181.1 GCA_003251795.1 Candidatus Muproteobacteria bacterium | reverse complement strand
GACCGTGATGATCTGCTTGATGGTGGCGCTGCCCATTTCGCTGCCTGCGTACGTGCGGTGCGCACACGCAGCCCGCAAACACGCATCGAGATCTTGGTGCCGGACTTTCGCGGGCGCATGGATCGTGCCTTGCAGGCGTTGTCGGCCGAGCCACCGGACGTCTTCAATCACAATCTCGAAACCGTACCCCGCCTTTATAAGCAAGCTCGCCCCGGTGCCGACTACGCGTGGTCACTGCGTTTGATTCAGCAGTTCAAGCAGCGTCATCCGCACATTCCCACCAAGTCCGGTCTCATGCTGGGTCTGGGTGAGCATTTGCAGGAAGTGCGCGAAGTGATGCACGACTTACGCGCGCACGACTGCGACATGCTCACCATTGGGCAGTATCTTGCGCCGAGCAAGCATCACCTACCGGTCGAGCGCTACGCGACACCGGCCGAGTTTGCCGAGCTCGGTCGCAGCGGCCGTGCAATGGGATTCGTCAATGTGGCGAGCGGCCCGCTAGTACGTTCGTCTTACCACGCTGACCAGCAGGCTGCTGGGGTCGTTTAATAGAATTCGACGGGAGCTACAAGGCGACCCGTCGAGAGGGGGATGAGGCTATGCGACGTCTGTTCGTATCCTGTCTGTTGGGTCTTGTCATCGTTGGTAGTGGGGCCGTTGCCGCCGATACTAAGCCGGTGTTACTGAAGGTGCCCGTCGCTTTTCCTACCACGTTGCCCGGATTAGGTACGACGATGAAGTGGGTCGCCGATCGCGTCGAGCTGGTCAGCAACGGCAACATTAAGATGAAGCTCTACGAGCCCGGTAAGCTCGTGGCGCCGTTCGAGACGCTCGACGCCGTGTCCACGGGAAAGATCAATGCCGGGTACACCGCCGCTGGCTATTGGGCAGGCAAGATTCCGGCCGCGCCCCTGTTCACGGCGATCCCGTTCGGCCCGGAGGCCGGCGAGTATCTTGCCTGGCTGTGGTACGGCAACGGCGGCAAGCTCTATCAGGAGATGTACGACCAGGCGGGCTACCATGTGCACGTGATCCCGTGCGGTATCATCGCCCCCGAGACCTCGGGCTGGTTCGCTAAGCCGATTAGCAGCGCTGCTGAGTTGAAAGGTCTGAAGATGCGGTTTTTCGGCCTCGGCGGTTTGGTCATGCAAAGGCTAGGGGTTTCCACCAACCTGTTGCCGGCCGGCGAAATCTTCCCGGCGCTTGAGAAAGGAGCGATCGACGCCACTGAGTTTTCAATGCCAGCGATCGACGAACGACTGGGTTTCTACAAGATAGTCAAATACAACTACTATCCGGGCTGGCATCAACAGGCCTCGGTGCTCGAGCTTTTAGTAAACAAAGAGACCTGGAGCGGCATGAGTGAAGGTCAGCAGATGACCCTCGATGTCCTGTGCCGGGCAGCCACCGCCGATTCCTTTGCCTATACCGAGGCGATCCAGTTCGACGTGATGAAACGCAATGTCGAGCAACATGGCGTGACGAATCTCTACTGGTCGGATGGTATGTTAGCGCTGTTCCAGCAGACGTGGAACGAGGTCGCCCGAGAAGAGGCCGCCAAGGACGCCTTCTTCAAGAAAGTGTGGGATGATCTATCGGCGTTTCGTGCGAAGTACGATATCTGGGAGGCCCACGCTTTCCTGCCGCGTGCGCGACCCAAATAACAATCGTCGTCCGTCTTTCAACCGCTCATGTGCTTGCCGGCTGCGGCGCACCCCGTGGGTGCCTGGTTAGTTGGTTGTTGATGCGTTTGCATGTTAACCATTCACGAGCCACCAGGCACGCGGTAGCGGATCTGCCTAATGTCAGGGTTCATCGTATTACCGTTTACATACAGCGCTGTAATGACGCTATAGACACCGGGGGCGAGCTTGTCTTTCAGGTCGATGGTAAACGTACTATCTTCTTGTCGTCGGCCAAGTCCGGTGAGCAACACTCGGCCATCGGCACCGATCACGAGATAGCGGCAAAGGACAACGTCTTTCTTCCAGGAGGCCGAGGGACGTTGGGCAAGCGGTTCGCGAACGATTTCAAAGCTGCGTTGCGCCTTGTCGACACGCTCGACGTCGGCAGAGATGCTCACGCCATGATCGCGCCGTTCGATCTTGGTGATAAAAGCCCGGCGCGGGATCGGGTACGAATCGAAGGAACCGATGCCCAGAGGGTAACCGGGGTCACGGAAGACTTGCAGCACTGTCGCATCATCAGACCAACTTTTCAGCAGATACGGTCCGTTGCTGACGAGTAGGTGGTGGTGTTGTTGATAGAACGCCTTAAGGGCGTGCCACCGGCCGCGTGCTTCATCGACGCTAACCAGCTGGCGCAATACCTGCGGTCGGTAGCCGTCACGCGCGAACTGCTCGATCAACGATAGCAGTCGTTGCTGGAGTCGATCGTCGCGGACCAGGTCGAGCCACGGTTTTTGGCGTTGCTGCGCTTCGACTTGCGAAAACGCTGCCCAGCCCCGAGTTACTGCCTCTTCCATCAACGCTATGACTTGCCAGGGCGCACTGCTCCAGGGCGGTGCAATGACGGCGGCCTGTTCCGTGTTGGCAGGCACGGCATCGGCATAGACTTCCACGATCAGCTGGTCTCGCTCTAGGCTTAGATCGCCGAACCTGATCGACTTAGATGTCTTATCGATGCCAACGACTCGCAGGCCCACTAGGTGTTCCCGCATCAACGCCGTAGCCCTATCTATATAGGCATCATAATGAGTGGGCGGATCCGAGCTTGGCACACCCCAGCGATACGCGACCACGTAGGGATAGAGCACGTCGGCCGCCGACATACGCGTGCCGTCGTGAAATGTGGACAACAAGGCACGGTAGGTGAGCTTTATATCGGCTACTTTGCCGGCGCCCAGTTCGCGTAGCTCGCCACTACCCACGTGTGGTATGACGGCGTCGGCCGGCACGTCAAGGGTCGCAACTGCCGCGATCTGCTCGGCAGATGCTGGCGCGGCGCTTGGTGCCTCGACGATAGGTTGCGCGAGGATCCACAGACCGCACACGGTGTAAATCACCATTAGCGCAGTCATCGGATATTGGCTGCGCCGCGCCGCGCGGCGATCTTGTAGTGTCTGCGCAGCCCTCACGTGGGCGAGGTAGACCGCGATGATGTGTCCACTAACGATGGCGATCACCGCCGTGTACCAGGCAAAGCGTGCGCCGACGATCGCGATGTCGACACGATAGCCGGCGGTTCCCAGCAGATTCCAGCCGTAACCAAACGGGTCTGACAGCAACGGGATGATGTACTGCCCCTGGATCAGCAGGTAGGTGAGGTAGTGCGCCAGGTGATAGGCAATGGCGATGGGCACCAGGGTAAATATAAAGATCCTGGCCGACTCCCAAGTAGAGAGTCGCCAGCCACTGGCGGCGGCGATAAGCCAACAGACGCTGCCATAAATCGTCAAGAACAATAGCCAAAAGTAGATCAAACCGATGCTCAGGATGAGCATCGGTCGCGTGCCGGCAATATCCGGGAGTAAGCCGTAGAGCGCGGCAGCGATCTGCGCCCATTGCGCCGTTGCCATGAAACCATCAAACAGGATGGTCGAGAGCATGAGCAGCACGAAGGCGATCATAGACAACGACACCACTTCGTTGCGCAGCAGGCCCACCGCATAGGGGCGCAGATTCCACTGCCGATCCATAGTATTTGCCAGACGCAGGCAGCGGCTGCAAGCCACGCACTCACCGTCGGCATCGAGGCAATCGAGGTCGCAGGCGATGCATACCTCAGGACGCGCAACCCGGACCTCGGTTGGCGCAAACCGGGCGAGCACACCAAAGGCGAGCGAAAACGCTTCTCCCTGCCTGAGCCAGCGCTCGCGGCCGAACAGGAACATACCGATCCATGTGATCAACGTGTAAGCGACCAGCATCGAGGCGATATTGGCGGGCACGGCGGCGCCCGGGAAAACCAATTCCAGCCAAGCGAACGCCAGCAGCAGCACGGTTGCCGGCCACACGCCCAGCGCCTCCGGGTAGGAAACGTTGCGACTTAGCTCGTGCCCCTTGAACGTGCGACGGTATACAGCCTCCATCCAGGAAAAGGTTGCGCCCCAAGGGTTGAGCAGCGCCCATAGGTCTCCTGCCAGTGCGGAAAGGTAAGCGAGAAAGGTAAGCGAGCCCCACCCACCAAATAATCCACACAAACGTAGGAGCCAGGTTATAGAGCGCGCGCTGATCACCATAGAATCCGGCCAGTACCACCAGAATGAATAGGGCGACGACGCTGAGGCGCAGGATGAAGATAACGACCGCGTGGGCCAGCAGCCGGCCCAAGGCGTAGCGCAACAAGTTTATGCGAGGGTAGCTAAGGCGTCGGGGCG
>QKEI01000183.1 GCA_003251795.1 Candidatus Muproteobacteria bacterium | reverse complement strand
ACGGCTGCCCGTATGCTCGCGCTCAATGCCGAGCAAACACAACAGGCATTCGGTATTGCTGGTTCGCAGGCGGCTGGCCTCATGGCGGCGCAGGAAGGCGCCATGGTCAAACGCTTTCACTCAGGACGTGCCGCACAAAGCGGCGTCTATGGCGCGTTACTGGCGCAACGAGGGTTTACTGGCATCCCTGACATGTTGGAAGCAGGTTATGGTGGGTTCCTTAGTACTTATTCCGATAAGCCCGATGTCAGCCGACTGACAGCGGGCTTGGGTGCAACGTGGCAGACCGAGAAGGTCGGCTACAAGCCACATGCTAGCGTCACGAGCATCCATGCCGCGCTTGATGCCCTCGCGAGCATCATGCGACAGCATAGGCTTGCGGCGGACGACATCGCGTCAGTGAAAGTCGGCGTCAGTACTATGACGCACGTGCACTGTGTCTGGCCATATCGGGCACAAGGCGTAACGGCAGCGCAGATGAATCTCTATTATGGTCTGGCGGTAATGGCCCTCGACGGCGAGGCGTTTGTTAAGCAGTATGCGGAAGATCGTCTGAATGATCCGCGCATTATCAATTTTATCGCCCGCATCAAAGCCTATATCGATGCCGACATTGATGCCATGGGGCCCAGTGCACGTCATGCGGCGCGCCTTGTCGTGGTGACACGCGACGGGCGTGAGCTGCGGGAAGAGGTATTGCAGCGCCACGGCAGTCCCGAGAATCCGCTGACGCCCGCGGAAGTCGTGCACAAGTTCCGCAGCGTGGCTGGCGCTCGCCTGCCACAAGATCAGGTCGAACGGATTACTGACCTTAGCGCCCGGCTCGAGCAACTCGATTCAGTGCGAGATTTGGCGGTTATTCTCGGCGCGCGCTTCTAAGCCCTACCTCACTTCGCTAGCGTCGGTTTTACGCGACGTAATTTGACGGTCGCTCCGTGTTGTTTGACGAAAGCCTTCTTGGCTTTGTCGAATTCATCGAGCAGATCGACCTTGGTAATAGCGTTGTAGTCGTCGCGATGGTAACGCAGTGTGCCGATGTAAATGGCCCTGTCAGATGGCTGAACTTCGTACTTGAGACCGCCTGGCAAGATCAGGCGGTCCACGTCGACAGAGGCTCTGCGTCCATGTCCGACCATGGCGCTGTTGGTGAGGATGATGCTGCCCGAATAGATTAACGTGTCGCTTCGTTTTCTGCGCAGGTAAAAATCCTCGCCAAACTTGACGCCATCGGCGTATTTGCCGTCCCGCAGTCCCGGGTTCTGCACATCGACCGGCCTTTCGCCGATGACGAACATGGCCGCGTTTTTGTAGCGCTTGCTGCCAATAGTTTTCAGGTTCTGCTCGAACTCTTCCAACGGTGGCACGAGCTCGATCCGGCCGACCAATACGATCTCATCCTCGTCGAGGCTCCCGATGCTTTTCAGTGTCTTGCTAAACGCGACGTAGGAGCATACCGAAAGAGACGCAGCAACAATAAAGGCGACTATCTTGTGTGGCGATATATTCATTGCTTGAGCTCCTTCAGTCGCTTTTCGATCAAGCCTAGCCATTCCGGATGCTTGGCATATTCCAAGAGTTGCGTCAGCAACTCCCGTTCGCTCGGGCTATCGACCTTAATGATGTCGAACTGGTTAGGTTTGAAGATGCCAGTTTTGATTTTCTTGTACTTGTATGAACCGACGTAGTAGACCCCTTGTTTCTTGATAATGGGGTCCATTTCGCCGCGGCCCTGCGACGGGAACTCGAAGCTGAAGTCGGCATTTCTGAGTCCCGAATAGCCGCCGAAGCTGTCGAAATGGTAGGAACCAAGCGGTACGCTTGCCCGATAAAAGAAACCTTTCTTGACCCAGAAGTTGTAGTACGGTTTAGCGGTGCGGGGCCTTACCCGCTTCATGGAAATCCACTTGAGATTGGTAGGTGCGTCGTCCATGTCGATGTAGCCGAATACGATCGATAGATTCGGCTCCTCGGGCTTTTCCTTCAGGTAGCCCTTCTTCGCGTCTGCGGATTGCGGCAGCGCCAATAGCACAATCACCAGCGGCACCCATAATTTCTGTAAGCTCATGGCTGCGATCTCCCTAGCCAAGACATTACGTAGGAGTATAGAAAAGCGTATAGGGCGCCTCGGTTCGGCGCGCCGCGGGTTGTGGTGTCGACGGTCCGCAAACAGCGAACTGTCCGGGTGAACGCGGGCTGCCCGAGGTGTCGAATGACCTGACAAACGGCAGGTGTTCATCGACCAGTGGCTAACTCTGCGGACTCCTGGCTTGCACTAAGCCGCCGCACGATCGCCGGTCGCGGATCGTTATAGGGTGAATAAAGAAAAAGGCCGGGCAGGGCCCGGCCTGGTGAAAGACTGCTGACCTTTCAGGCTAAGTATGAAGAACGCGCCTCTACGAGAAGAGGTGGATCACGGAGGACACGGCCAGGACGGCCACGGTCAGGGCATAGACTCCCCAGGCCGACAGAACATCTCCCTCACGGGTGCTGTGCGTTTCGCTCTCGTATGTCATCTCGGACCTCCTCATTCTCTGACCCCGCTCCGGGGGCCGCTTGCGTGTGCTTCAGTTACAAGCCTAGTGCAGGCACGCTGTATGACGCCAGTTCGATATGGCCGTGGATGTGATATTTGCCACGTACGGTGGACGAAGCGGTGTGACAAATGTCACAAACAGCCCCACCGTGGAGGGGAAAGTGCCCGGTGGCTGTCGCACGGATGATTCGGCAGACCTTCTGTCGTGCTGCGACGAGGGCTTGCGTTATCTATTGGCCTGCGCATGATACGCTGCGATCGGATACAGGACTGCGTATGAGCCTGCGTAACGTAGCGCTAGATCGGAGCAGCGAGGCATTGAGCCTTGCTGCACGCTCGTGGCTACACGCAACCGCCCTCATGTTCCTGGGCGTGCTGCTGACGGCTTGCGTCGGTGTAAAGCAGGCACCACCCGCAGCCCCACCCGGCCTCCCGTCGCAGTGTATCGCACCAGCCTCGCGCAGCATCGAGCGCGTGTTTGATTTGGACCGGAGCCATTCGACGCTGCGCATCCTCACTTACCGCGGTGGCAAGCTGGCTCACCTGGGCCACAATCACCTCATCGCCTCGCGCGATCTGTGGGGCTACGGCGCGCTCGCGAAGACGCTCGACACCTCACGCTTCGCGCTGTGCGTTCCCGTGTATAGCTTGATCATCGATGATCCGCAGTTACGGGCGGCGGCGGGTGAGGCGTTCACCGAAAAGGTGAGCGATAGCGACATCGCGGGCACACGCCGCAACATGCTAAGCGAGCGCCAACTCGATGGCGAGCGCTATCCCTACATCGTCGTGCTCGGGCGTATCGTCGGCGGCGAACCGCCGCAACTCTCCATGGAGTTGGAGGTGCACGTACGTGACAAGATGCGCACTATCCCTATCATCGCCAGGTTTGAACAGTCTGCCCATAGTGTAATGGTCAACGGCAGTGCACAAGTGAAGCAAACCGATCTGGGGCTACAACCCTACACCGTGTTATTCGGTGCGCTCACGGTGCGTGATGAGATCGATATTCAATTTGAACTGCGGGCCACAGCCGCCGGGCGCTGACCGCTTGGCGAGTTATGGATTGGCAGCAACAGCGAGGAGTGCACAAATGCGAGTAATACTAGCTGGTGCGTTGTGCTTATTGGTCTCAACACTTACGTGGGCCGCCGATGTTGGACAGTGGCGCAGCGCCGCGCCGATGCCATCGGCGCGCTCGGAGATTGCGGTCGTTGCGCTCGACGACAAGATCCACGTGGTTGGTGGATTTGGCACTGGACCGGAGCTTGAGATCTACGAGGTAACGGCGGATCGTTGGAGCCGCGGGGCGCCGTTACCGCAGTCGCTGCATCACACCACGGCGGTGACCTTAGACGGCAAGCTTTATGTAGTCGGCGGCTACAGGGGTGGTTCGTGGCGGCCCGTCGACACCGTCTACGCGTACGATCCCGCTAGCAACCGTTGGCAGCAACGGGCGTCTTTGCCGACCGCGCGCGGAGCGCTCGCCGCAGTCGTGCTCGACGGCAGAATCCATGCGCTCGGCGGTGTCGGTGAAGGCAGGCGCAATACCGGCGCCCACGAGGTATACGATCCCTTGAGTGATCGTTGGCAAGCGGCGGCCGCCCTGCCGACGCCGCGCGATCACCTGGCCGCCGCGGTCGTTGGCGGTCGCATCTATGTGATCGGCGGGCGGGTGGACGGCAGCTATGCAAACAATCTGGCAGTGAACGAGGAATATGACGCACGCGGCGATCGTTGGCTCAAGCGCACGCCGATGCCAACAGCGCGCAGTGGTATCGCAGCCGCGGCCGTGGGTGGCAGGATCTATGT
>QKEI01000047.1 GCA_003251795.1 Candidatus Muproteobacteria bacterium | reverse complement strand
CACCTGTGGTATTTTCCCGCGCCTGTCTCTAGGCGCGTAGCTCAGTGGTAGAGCACTACCTTGACATGGTAGGGGTCGGTGGTTCGATCCCACTCGCGCCTACCAGTTTAAGCTGAAGGCGGCATACAGTTATCTTGAGCATGGACATTACGAACTCTTACGCGGCCACTCGTAGCGGTCGCCACTGAGAACAGGGCCTGATATGCCAGTCATCACTCTTCCGGACGGCAGCCGCCGGGAGTATCCCCAACCAATCACTGTAGCCGAGGTCGCCGCAAGCATCGGTAAGGGCCTCGCGCGTGCCGCGCTCGCCGGCAAAATCAATGGCAAGCTCGTGGATACTTCCTACCGCATCGATGCTGATAGCGAACTGCGCATCATTACCGATGCCGATCCGGAGGGACTGGAGATCATCCGTCACTCCACGGCCCACCTGCTGGCGCAGGCGGTCAAGCAGCTCTTTCCGGACGCGCAGGTTACTATCGGCCCGGTAATCGAAGACGGTTTTTACTACGACTTTGCCTATAAGCGAGCATTTACCGAGGAGGATCTGGCGGCGATCGAGGCAAAGATGGTGGAACTCGCGGCGCGCAATGACACGGTGTCGCGCTCTGTGATGAAGCGTGACGAGGCGGTCGCCTTCTTCCGTGATAAGGGTGAGGAGTACAAGGCACAGATCATCGAAGACATTCCGGCGAATGAGGAGATCTCGCTTTATCGGCAGGGAGAGTTCATCGATCTTTGCCGCGGACCTCACGTACCTGAAACTGGCCGATTGAAGGCATTCAAGCTGACCAAGGTTGCCGGGGCATACTGGCGCGGCGATTCGCGCAACGAAATGTTGCAGCGAATTTATGGTACCGCCTGGTCCACTAAACAGGCGCTCGATGCCTATCTACACCGACTTGCCGAGGCGGAGAAACGCGACCACCGCAAGATCGGCCGACAGCTTGATCTGTTTCACGTTCAAGAAGAAGCGCCCGGTATGGTGTTTTGGCATGATCATGGCTGGCGCATCTTTCTCCAGGTGGTGAGCTATATCCGAGAACGGCTGCAAGAACATGGGTATCAAGAGGTGCATACTCCGCAGGTGCTGGACCGCTCGCTGTGGGAGCGCTCTGGGCATTGGGAAAAGTTCAGCGAGCTCATGTTTACCACCGAGTCGGAGAAGCGCGAATTTGCCGTCAAACCGATGAACTGCCCGGGCCATGTGCAAATCTTCAATCAGGGCCTGAAGAGTTACCGCGACCTGCCGTTACGCATGGCTGAATTCGGTTCGTGCCATCGCAACGAACCTTCCGGCACGCTCCATGGGATCATGCGCGTGCGTAACTTTACGCAGGATGATGCCCACATCTTTTGCAGCGAGGACCAGATCCAGCCGGAAGTCTCGGCGCTCATCGATCTGGTCTTCAAAGTCTACGGCGACTTCGGCTTTAAGGACGTGCTCATCAAGCTCTCCACTCGACCGGCAAAACGCGTCGGCTCGGACGAGATCTGGGATAAAGCCGAGCACGCCCTCGAGTTGGCTCTCAACAACAAAGGCCTGGCTTGGGAGCTCGAACCGGGGGAGGGGGCCTTCTACGGCCCAAAGGTCGACTTCTCTCTGCGCGACAGCCTCGAGCGGATATGGCAATGTGGCACGATACAGGTCGATTTTTCCATGCCCGGCCGGCTGGGGGCGTACTATATTTCAGAGGATGGCAGCAAACAGGTCCCCGTTATGTTGCACCGAGCGATCCTGGGCTCGCTCGAGCGGTTTATCGGTATTTTGCTGGAGGAATATGCCGGGGCATTGCCACTCTGGCTGGCGCCGGTACAGGTCGTCGTGCTGAGTATCACCGATAAGCAGGCTGACTATGCCCGGGGTGTTGAAAGAAAGCTAGTAGAAACTGGGTTCCGGGCTGAGTCTGACTTGAGAAACGAAAAAATCGGCTTTAAAATTCGGGAACATACGCTACAACGCGTCCCCTACCTGTTGGTGGTCGGACAGAGGGAGGCGCAAGCTGGAACCGTAGCCGTGCGCACGCGGAAGGGCGAGGATCTGGGCCCCATAGGGATCGAGGCCTTGATCGAAAAACTGGCCCGGGAGACCGCGGGCCGCGGCGTTAATATTTTGGAGGACTGACACTATCGCGACGAAAAAGAAGGAAACACGCCTAAACGAACAGATCTCGGCGCCAGCAATCAGGTTAATCGGTGCAGAAGGGGAACAGGTAGGCGTGGTGTCGCTGTCGGAGGCCCTTGAGAAAGCCCAAGAGGTAGGCTTAGATCTGGTAGAAATTTCTCCCAACGCATCGCCGCCCGTATGTCGGTTGATGGACTTTGGAAAGTTCCAATATCAAACGAATAAGCGTAGGCAGGCGGCCAAGAAAAAACAGAAGCAGATCCAGATCAAGGAGATAAAGTTTCGTCCTGGTACGGACGTAGGTGACTATCAAGTCAAACTGCGTAACCTGATTCGATTCCTGAAAAATGGCGACAAGGCGAAAGTCACGTTACGCTTCCGCGGTCGTGAAATGCGCCACCAGGAGCTTGGGCTGGCGCTGCTAAAGCGCGTTGAGCACGACTTACAAGAGTACGGCACGGTCGAGCAACAACCGAGCCTGGAAGGCCGCCAGATGGTAATGGTAATTAACCCCAAAGCCGGCCGCGCTTGATGTAACAAACGGAGTGATGAACTTTGCCAAAACTAAAGACCAACCGGGGCGCGGCCAAGCGCTTTAGACGAACTGCAAGCGGCGGCTTCAGCTGCCGCCATTCGCACCTGCGCCACATTCTTACGAAGAAGAATCGTAAGCGTAAACGTCATCTAGGCGAGCCCGCCACCGTGCACAAATCGGATGTGGCCCTCGTTAGACGAATGTTGCCTTACGCCTGACCGAAGGAACGACGATGCCAAGAGTCAAACGTAGCGTAACAGCACGCGCAAGACACAAGAAAGTACTTGCACGTGCCCGTGGGTATTATGGGGCACGACGAAAGGTATTTCGCGTCGCCAACCAGGCTGTCATCCGTGCTGGCCAGTACGCCTATCGTGACCGGCGCCAACGCAAGCGTGTCTTCCGTGCCTTATGGATAGTACGCATAAATGCTGCCGCCCGAGAACAAGGGCTTAGCTACAGCCGGTTGATGAATGGGCTTAAGCGCGCCTCCATTGATATCGACCGTAAGGCCTTGGCCGATATCGCCGTGCACGACAAGGAGGCATTCTTCGCGTTGGCCGACAAGGCGAAACAAGGCCTTTCCCTGTAACGCCAGTCCGCCGGATATCAGATAGAACGAAAGGGAAGGGCACCTGTGCCTTTCCCTTTTTTGTTGCGCCAGCACCTACGACCGGCAAGGTAAAAAGGGGAGAACAATTTAACCATGACTCTGACGTCCGATACGGCCCGCACCGAGCTCGCCCAGCTGCTCGACGAAGCCAATACTGCTATTGCCGATGCTGACAGCGCCACCGCAGTTGAAGCACTGCGCATCAAGTATCTCGGTAAGAAAGGCCGGCTCACCGAACAGCTCAAGCGCCTGGGTAGCCTTCCGGCGAATGAACGCCCATTGGTCGGCAAGTGGGTAAACGAGGCGAAGCAGACGTTGCAGGCGCGGTTGAGCGATCGCCGGCAGGCATTGGAGTCGGTGGCGCGACGCGAACGGCTTTCTACGGAAAACATTGACGTTACCCTTCCCGGCCGCGGATTGGCAGTTGGTGGCTTGCATCCCGTTACCCGTACTTTGCAACGCGTTGAGGAAATATTTACGCGTATGGGTTTTGACCTCGCCGACGGTCCCGAGATCGAGGATGACTACCATAATTTCGAAGCGCTAAATATTCCCGAGAACCATCCATCCCGGGCGATGCACGACACGTTCTATTTCGACGAGCACACACTTCTGCGTACGCACACCTCCCCTGTGCAAATCCGTTATATGGAACAACATCGCCCGCCCCTGCGGATCATCGCTTCAGGGCGAGTCTATCGTTGTGACTCCGATCTTACGCACACGCCGATGTTTCACCAGACAGAGGGGCTGATGGTCGATGAGGGGGTGAGCTTCGCAGATCTCAAGGGGGTATTGGTGCATTTTCTCGAACAATTTTTCGAAGAGAAATTGGGTGTGCGTTTTCGTCCCTCGTTTTTCCCGTTCACGGAACCATCCGCTGAAGTAGATATCAGCTGTGTTATGTGTTCCGGTAGTGGTTGTCGGGTATGTAAGAATACTGGCTGGCTGGAGGTGCTCGGTTGCGGCATGGTGCACCCTGCTGTGTTCCGCCACGTGAATATCGACAACGAGCGTTTCACCGGGTTCGCTTTCGGCGTAGGCGTGGAGCGCCTCGCCATGTTGCGCTACCGGATCGATGACATTCGCATGTTCTATGAAAATGATTTGCGTTTCCTGCGCCAATTTAACTGAGAGACTTCCAATGCAGAGATGCGAGTAACGAGGTCCGAGATGCAATCGGCAAATAGTAACTTATGAAAATCAGTGACCGTTGGTTGCGCGAATGGGTGTCACCGAAGCTGGATGCAGCGGCACTCGCTCAGCGCCTTACCCTAAGCGGTCTCGAGGTCGGTGGTCTCGAGCCGGCTGGGGGTGCATTTAGCGGTGTGGTCGTGGGCGAGATCATAACGGTAGATGCCCATCCCAACGCCGAGCGGCTCAAACTTTGCGCCGTCGATGTGGGTCAGAAAAAGCGCTTGGGCATCGTCTCCGGGGCCGAAAACGTAACCCCGGGCATGCGCACGGCAGTGGCCCTTGCCGGGGCCACCTTGGCCGACGGCACAAGGGTCGAGCGCAGCGAAATCCGCGGTGTGGTATCGGCTGGAATGTTGTGCTCGGCAACTGAGCTCGGTCTTAGCGAAGCGTCGATAGGTATTCTGGCCTTGGACCGCAGCGCTACTATTGGTCAAGACGTATGGGACCATTTGGCGCTAGACGACACGATCTATGATATAGAGCTTACCCCCAATCGCGGTGATTGCCTGAGTGTAGCCGGCATCGCGCGGGAGGTAGCCGCGTTGACCAGTGCTCGTCTAAGACCACCGAGTATTCGCCGGATACCGGCCAAAGGCAAGCGTAGGCCTAAGGTCAAACTGCAGGCTCAAGGTGATTGTCCACGGTATGTGGGCCGCGTCATAGAAGCGATCGATATTGGCGCAGCCACGCCGGTATGGATGAGCGAGCGGCTGCGGCGCGCGGGCGTACGCAGCATCAACCCTGTCGTCGATGTGACGAACTACGTGATGCTGGAGCTTGGCCAGCCGATGCATGCGTTTGATCTCGACCGGCTGAGCGGTGAGATCTCGGTACGGCACGCGGCAGAAAGCGAGCCCTTGAAACTTCTTGATGGGGCGGAGGTACGGCTCAAGGGGGGTACTTTGGTGATTGCCGACAGTAACGGCGCCGTGGCGCTGGCCGGAATCATGGGCGGTTTCGATTCGGCAGTTTCCGCAGACACGCAGAACATTTTTCTCGAAAGCGCCTACTTTGACCCCCAGGTCATCGCCAAGCACGCGCGCGGGCTAGGCCTGCAGACCGAGTCATCATATCGATTCGAGCGTGGTGTCGATCCGCAGTTGCAACGCCTGGCAGTAGAACGCGCCACCGCGTTGCTAAGAGCAATCGTCGGTGGAAAGGCCGGGCCGGTCGTCGAGGCGAAGCTCGTTCGCCATATACCCCGACGTAGCAGTGTGCTGCTGCGCAGCCAGCGCATCAAGCAGCTGCTGGACATAGAGTTACCGCGCGCGGAGACGAAAGCGATACTGACACGGCTTGGCATGCGCGTTGGCACTGCCGCCAAGGACTGGCGTGCAGTGGCTCCGTCATGGCGCTTCGATATAGAGCGCGAGGTGGATTTGGTCGAAGAAATTGCTCGCGTGTACGGCTACGAGAAGTTACCAACACACATTCCTCGGGTCACTATCGGCGCGGCTATCGATTCGGAGCGGAATATCCCACTCGATCGCTTCAAGGCGGTATTGGTTGCCCGCGACTACCAGGAAGTCATTACTTACAGTTTCGTTGACCCTGAGCTGCAGTTGATAGTTACGCCAGAACAGCAGGGCCCAGAACTGATGAACCCGATCAGCAGCGACATGGCGGTCATGCGCGCATCGCTTTGGCCGGGGTTACTGCAAACGGCGATGTACAACCGAAACCGACAGCAGCAGCGTCTGCGATTATTCGAGGTCGGCCGCTGTTTCGCGGATCCTTCCCATCAGGATATAGTTCTCGGTGGCCTGTTGAGCGGCCAGGCGTTACCGGAGCAGTGGGGGACCATCGCCCGACAGGTCGATTTTTTCGACGCGAAAGGGGATTTGCAGGCCTTACTGGAAGTGAACGATAGGAATATGGAGGCCTTTCGGTTCAGTCCCTCAGCTTACAGCGGGCTACATCCCGGCCGGCAAGCGAAACTCCTGCGGGGCGACGTCGAGATCGGCCAGGTCGGCGCTTTGCATCCCGACCTAATGGTTAGACTCGGTCTAGAAGTGCCCATTTTTGTCTTCCAGGTTTCGGTTTCTGCTCTGCAGCAAACTCAAATCCCGCGATATTCGGAGATCTCCAAGTTTCCGGCCATCCGACGGGACATCGCGGTAGTCGTCGATACCCAAACACCGGCACGGGCGGTGCTAGACTGCGTGAAGAAGAGCGCCGGGGAACTGCTTGTTGACCTTCAGTTGTTTGACGAATATCGCGGCGAAGGCATTGATTCGGGAAGAAAAAGTTTAGCTTTGGGCTTGACCTTGCAAGACTCTTCGCGCACTCTTAAAGAGGAGGTGGTAGAGGCTGTAATGGAGCGTGTCATCCACTCTCTCCAATCGGGTCTGGGGGGCGAACTCAGAAAAAAGTAGCCTAAAACAAGGACAAAGGAAGCGAGCCATGGCACTGACAAAAGCAGATCTGGCCGAAAGCCTGTTTAACGAGTTGGGCCTGAACAAGCGGGAGGCAAAGGAATTTGTGGAGCTGTTCTTTGAGAACATCCGGGCTGCGTTGGCACGCGGCGAGCAGGTCAAAATATCGGGGTTTGGGAACTTTGGAGTGCGAAAGAAGAGCCCGCGGCCAGGGCGGAATCCCAAGACGGGCCAAGAGATCCCCATCTCGGCCCGACGCGTGGTTACTTTCCGCGCTAGCCACAAGCTGAAGGAACGGGTCGAGCAGAATGCTGGCTTACGTGCCAAAGTGAAGGAGCGAGCTAAGCTGAATGCTGGATCCGGCGGATAATCTCGAGCTCCCACCTATCCCGGGCAAGCGGTATTTTACGATCGGCGAAGTCAGTGAACTTTGCGCCGTTAAGCCTCATGTACTGCGTTATTGGGAGCAGGAGTTTCCCCGACTCAAACCCGTCAAGCGTCGCGGCAATCGACGCTACTACCGGCGCCAGGATGTGGCGCTGATTCGCCAGATTCGCAACCTGCTTTATGTAGAAGGCTTCACGATCAGTGGGGCACGTAACAAGCTCGCCATGGAAGACCCCGCCGACGAGGCGGGAGAGCGCGCCCAGGTTGTGAGGATGCTTATTGATCACCTTGAGGATGTGCTGGGCTTGCTGAAGAGTGCCTGACACATCGCTTGTTTCCCGCCTGTTCTACGGTATCATCGAGTCGTAAACGGTTACTCCCAAGCCGTTAGCCAAAAAAGCGAGGGCACTCGTGTTGTTGTGCTTGACGGTTTACGAGTAAGGGTAACGAACGTACGGGGCGTAGCGCAGCCTGGTAGCGCACCTGAATGGGGTTCAGGTGGTCGGAGGTTCAAATCCTCTCGCCCCGACCATCATCGATGTCGGACGGTCGGGTTTACGTCTGCATCTAACTTTGCGACGAGTGTTCGGGGGACGAAATGTTCACCGAACAGTTCGCTATTCCCGCCTCACCGTCTCAGCCTAACGGACTCGCGATTGTATGTATGCGCCGCCGCGCGCAGGCGTTCAGCAATCGGGCCCGGCTGCGGATGCTCAACGGTCCGAGCTTCATTTTTCTTAAATAACAGTTAGTTAGTATCTATTTTTCATTTGACTTCTAGCACAAGTGGCGTTGCAGCTAGAGGAGCAGATATAACGCCATCAACAGGCAGACCAAGGTGATTCCCTGCAAGCTCACGCGAGCGAACATGAGCTGATGGCTGTGCGCTTGATCAAATGGACCCCCGCGTACCATCGAGATAATGCCAGTCGCAAGGGCGCCCGCGGTCGCAAGCACACCGATAACAATAATTACGGTCAACGCGTTCATGGTTTTCTCCTTGTCCAACGCTGGCGAGAGTGACACGCAACCATATGACTGATTAATTTTCCTTGAGCTGCATCAAGAAATCCTCAACCGACTAAAACCGCTTCGCTCGGAGGGCACGTACGCGTGGCGGTACCTGGTGAAGGCGAGGGGCGATAAGACATTCGTCAGTCGCGCAGTGGACGACAAAACAACGGACCAGCATTCGTTCGTTCTGATGGATGTTCCGGCTACAATGGGGACGCACAAGCGAAAAGGAGGAAACACAGATGAAACTTGACATCAAGGCGTTAGCGATCAGCGTGGGGTTGATTTGGGGCGGAGCGCTGCTGGCCGTCGGTCTTGCTAATTTGGTATGGCCTGCATACGGGAGGGAGTTTCTGCAGGTCATGGCGGCGATCTACCCCGGGTATGCCGGGAGCAGCAGTATCGGCCAGGTCCTTGTCGGCACCCTTTACGGCATGGTCGATGGTGCCATTGGCGGTGCCTTATTCGCTTGGATCTATAACAGTATCGCTAGCAGGTAATGCCCGCGAGTAACACTGCTTGCCAGAGAGAAGAAACATGACAGTTACAACGAATGGCATCGATATCCATTACACCTTAGAAGGAGAGGGTCCGTTGGTGACCATGAGCCATTCTTTGGGCTGTAACCTAACGATGTGGGACGAGCAGGCTCGCCTTCTCAAGCAGCGCTACCAGGTTCTTCGCCTTGACACCCGTGGCCATGGTCAAACGAGCGCACCTGCAGGCGCCTACACGTTGGAACAGTTGGCGGAGGATCTTTGCGGCTTGTTAACGGAGCTCGGGATCACGCAGACACACTTCGTCGGCTTGTCAATGGGTGGCATGATTGGGCAAGTGTTCGCACTCAGGTACCCACATATGGTGCAGAGCCTGGCCTTGTGTGACACCACCAGTCGTGTCCCACCCGATGCCCGGCCGAACTGGGAAGAGCGCATCCGCACAGTACAAACCGGCGGCATGGAAGCATTGGTAGAGCCGACAATCGAGGGCTGGTTTACGGCGTCATTTCGCGAGCAGCGCCGTGACGTCATCGACAAAGTGCGTGCGATGCTGCGTTCCACGCCGCCGCAAGGATACATCGGCTGTTGTCATGCGATTCCCAAGCTTGATACCAGCGAACGCCTGGGTGAGATCCGCTGTCCGGCGATAGTTATCGTCGGTGCGCAGGATCCGAGAACGCCTGTGGCAGCGGCACGTACCATCCATGAGGCATTGCCGTCGTCGGACCTTGTTGTGCTGGAGTCGGCGTCGCACCTCTCGAATATGGAGCAGCCTGAAGCCTTTAATAAGGCCTTGTTGGACTTCCTCGGGCGCTCAGTATGAGGATTACGTTGAACCGCTGTCCGCAGCACGATGGTTACCGAACGTGGCGCTACCCACGTACCGTCCTCGCTACTGCCATCGTGATGGCGCTGTTGCTAAGCGTCTTCGGGTTGCTCGCAGCATCACAGCCAGCTTGGGCAGCTGAGGGATCAGTGCGAGCACAGGCGGGGCAAGCCGACACGGCACTGCCTAGCGGTCTCAGCGAGGATCAGATTCGAGATTATCTCGCGAAGTTGCCGGACGAGCGTGTGCGCGAGCTACTGATCGCGGAATTAAAGAGCAAGGCGGCCAGCAAGGCAATGGGTGCACAGAGCGATGATGTATTTGAGCGCCTGCAAGGACACCTACAGAATTTGCGCAAGCGCCTCGAGACTATTTTCCGCTCTCCCGGCCAGGTGCTTCAGGTACCTGCCTTACTTTGGTCGCAGTTAAGCGATGGCGGAATTATTGATCCCGGGCGGCTATTGGGTAGTTTCGTACTCGCATTTCTCGCTGCGTGGGTAGTCGAACGACTGTACCGGTGGGCGATCGGTGTGGGCCGACAGCCGGAGCAGCGAGTGACTGTCGGCGGGGCGGGTTCGCAGCTGGGTTCACTGCTGCTTCGTGGCTTCACCGAGTTGGTGGGCATCGTCATTTTTTCGCTGACAGCGCTCGCTGCGCTGCTGCTGGCGGGGACAACGTTGGCGTCAGCAAGCCCGTTGTTCGTGGCACTGCTACGGGCAGTTGTTAGCTTCCGTCTCGTCTCGTTGGCGTCACGGCTGGTGCTTGCGCCCAAGACTCCCTCACTGCGCCTCGTATCGCTCAGCAACATTGCAGCGCATGCTATCCACGCGCGTATTGTGCTCGCAGTGACTGTGTTGATCCTGATTCGGGTCACCAGTGTCGTCATGCGGGAATACGGATTAGAGGACAGCGCCGCCGAATTGGTAGTACTTTCCGAAGTCGCTCTGCTGATCGTGGTGCTCGTCGGCATGATCTGGCGGGGGCGGAAACCGGTAGCCGTGTTCATTCGTGGCGACGAGCGCGGTACGACGGCAGGTGCACTGCAGGAACGCTTAGCGAGCAACTGGCATGTATTAGCCACGGTCTACGTGATCGGGCTTCTGGTTGGGGCGGTGGCTTATGCATACGCCACGGGCACGGAGGTCTTTGGCGCGGCGGTGTGGAGCCTAGTGCTCGTGGCGGCGATCCCACTGGCCGACATGGGATTACGGCTTCTGGCGGCACGCCTTTTCGGTCCCGATGACTGGGCGGTGACAGAGGCTCCCGGAACGGCTGGCGCGCCCGTTGACCGCGACTCCGCAAGCCATGGCGGTGAGGAGCTGGCGGAACACCCGACTGCAACCATAGCCAAGCGGCCGGACGGCAACGCTTATGAACGTGTGGCACTGCGCAATCTCCGCATTCTGCTGGCGGCACTGGTTGTGCTGGTGTTTTTCAGGCTCTGGGGGCTTGATCCCAGAGCATTGGTCAATGCTCTGGTTGGCGAGAAAGTCGGCGGTTCGGTCCTGGATACCGCACTGGTGCTGCTGATTGCCTATGCGATCTGGAGCTTTATGAAGGCCGCTGTCGAACGTTACGTACGATCACGCGAACCCGATTTATCGGGGTTACAGGACAGTGAAGGCGGTGGGCCAGGAGCGACACGACTCGAGACATTACTGCCGCTGATTCGCAAGTTTATGCTTATGACGCTTGCAGTGATAGTGGCGATGGTTTTTTTGTCCTCGCTAGGCGTCAATATCGGTCCGTTGATTGCGGGCGCCGGGATTGTCGGCATTGCTATCGGCTTCGGGGCGCAGACGTTGGTCCGGGACATTGTGTCGGGCATCTTCTTCTTGCTCGATGATGCCTTTCGCATGGGGGAATATGTCGAAATCGGCAATACCCGCGGGCGCGTAGAGAAAATATCGGTACGATCGCTGCAGCTACGACACCATAACGGCCCAGTGCATACCATCCCGTTCGGGCAAATCAGTCGCTTGACCAATTACAGTCGCGACTACGTGATCATGAAATTTGAGCTTCGGCTACCGTTCGAAACCGACATCGATAAGGTGCGCAAGCTCATCAAGAACGTCGGCAAGGAGATGATGCAGGACCCAGAGCTGGCGCCGCTGATGCTTGGTCCCCTCAAGTCACAAGGGGTGACGCACATGGACGACTCGGCATTGATCATGCGCTGCAAGTTTACGGCCATACCAGGACAGCAGTTCATGGTGCGCCGGGCCGCCTTCACGCGTATCCAAAAAGCTTTTGCTGAAAATGATATTCATTTTGCGCCACGACGAGTCATCGTGGAGGCTGCGGCGCCGCTGACTCCCGAACAGGCGGCCAAGGCGGCTGCGGCGGTATTGGAGTCGGAAACAACCAACAAGGACGACCATAAGAACTAGGTGAACGGCATTTCTTCCTTTATGAAAAGTACCTTGCCAAGTCCAAAGACGACGATCTTTAGGAAACTTCCCGGGCCCCGGTCATAGATCCACTGATCTCCCTGTTTGTATGTGGGAGGCCCGCATTTTTGCAACACTACGAACTCTGGGTCACCGACATTTACGATATCTGTGCCGCAACGCATCGATGCCGCGGAGACCGGTTTCGTATGAGACAGTGTTCCCAATATCAGCACCGCGAACAGCAAAATTCTGCCCGGTCGGTACATAGTGGTTCCTCCATGGCCTACGAGAGCTCGCTTGGATCGACAACCTCATTAGCAGCAAACGCCACCTCGATGCGATTACCGTCCGGGTCGGCGATGTTTACTTGACGCAACTGCAGCTGCGGTACCACGGTCAGACGATACGGTACCTGTAGCGATTTTAGCCTTGCTAGAAAATCACTCAGCCCTTGCGCCCTGAAGGCGAAATGATCGATGCGCGACTGTCCGGGTCCTTCGACCTCGCGTGCCACGAGATGCACCGCCGCCTTGTCGCCACAGTAAAGCCATGAACCGGCAAAGGAGAACGCCGGGCGTGGCCCCAGCGTCAGGCCAACCACGTCAGTGTAAAAGCGTATCATTGCCTCCAAGTTGGCAGTACGGATGTTCACATGATCTAGCCAGCAGAGCGGCATCGGTCGCTCTAATACCCGGAACCCTGGTGCCGGGACCCGGCGCTGCCGCCCGCCCGCGGTGCCTTGATATCAGCAAGTTCGAGCGTGGCGATCTCGCCCAAGCTCCTGCGTATGCCCGCGACCGTAACGTTGGAAATGTCCTGCGGTACACCCCAAGCGGCGCAGGTTAGACGAATCACATCGGGTTGGTTTTTCGCTTGCAGCTCCATTTGCGTTGCCAGCACATGCCAAGTGTCGCCATCTTTATCCTGAAATGCTTGTGCGACTATTACCGACGCATCAGCCAGTTGATAGAGATACTCGCGATATACCTTTGTAACGACAAAGGTATCCGGCTTGATGGTTTGGGGCACCTGTTTTTGTGCATACACGGTTAACGCGCAGTAGTCGATGAACTCATTGACATAATAGAACAGCCGCACCTGGCCACGTTGAAAGAAGACGTTTCGCCCATAAGCCGGAACGGTCAGCATCTGGTGCAGCACCAACTTCGAATCGACGGGTATCTCGAAATAGGGTGAGTTTTCGTTGGGCCGACCGTCTTTGAGATAAGCTGGTTGACAGCTTACTAGCAACACGGTGCAGATGAGCAAAGTGATACGCACTGGAATCTCCGTATGTATAAAAAGTCAGTCGTTCACATGACACGCATGCTAATGATTAGGCAGCGATACCCGCGAGCCTATTGCTAACTGGTACCGCCAGATAAACGCGATTGTTTCCCGGATGAGGTCGAAGGTGTGCGTAGATCAGCTATTTCGAGTTGGACAAAATCTCCGAACGACGTCCGTATGCCATTCAACGTAACGTTGGAAAGGTCTTGTGGCAGCCCCCACTGAGCACAGGTCATTCTGGCAACTTCCGGTTGGGTGTCGGAGGAAAGTTCCACCACAGTGGCCAATACTCGCCATTCCTGAAATCCATCACGGTCAAACTGCCCTGCTACCTGAAGCGGCGCGCCCGCAAGTTGGAATAGGAACTGACGCGATACCTTTCTGGCGACAAAGGTATCTGCCTTCACCGTGAAAGGCACCTGTCTTTGAGCGTGTAGACTCAAGGCACAGTATGCCGTCCACTTATTTACACCGGAATAGTCGGATAGCTTGCCATTTTGGAAAAACATGTCCTTGCGATAAGGCGGAAACGTCACATCCTTGCGCAGCACAAACTTCGAATCGACGGGAATCTCGAAGTAGACTGAGCTAGGGTTCGGTTGGCCATTGCTGAGATAGGCGGGTTGGCACGCCGTCAGCAACATAGCCACTGTAAGCAGCGCGAAACGCATTGATACCTTTCCTGCTATCAAAACCGACCGATATTGAGGTTTTCGTCTACTAATTAAGTGTGAAAGCTTCCTTGTTTGCGCTGCAGCCGCCATGACAACCCGCCGCTAGCCACCAAACAGTTTCTTCAGGTTGTCAAAACCTGCCTGGTAGAACCCCTGGATCATGTCCGTGACGTCTTTGACCGGAGCACCCTTGGGATCGAACTGGCTCGACCACTCTACGGTGCAACCTCCGCCTTCCTTGTCGGGCTTGACCCGAATCTCGCCAACATAGTTGGTAAACGGAAGGGGACTTTCCAAAATCGAGTAGCGATAAACATGCTCGTTGTCGTCGATGCGTTCGAGTCGCTCTATGATGGTGCCGCCCCCTGCAAGCGTCAGGCGCCGCACTGTGCCACCTTGCTCCAGCTCGCTTTTTTCGAAAGCCGGATGCCAGTCTGGCAAAGAATTGAACTGGCCGATGAGATCCCATATCTTCTCGGGCGCGATATCAACCTGTGTGGTCACACTCACTTTTGTCATTGGCAACTCTCCTTCGGCTGATCAACGTAACATGTTTATAGCGTGCTCCACGCCTCTATCATAACGTGAATGTCGACAGGGGCAATACTGGACCCAGCGAGATCTTCCCGCCGTTTACATCGCTGCACCAGCAGCGCGTGGGAAATTCAGCTGCTGCGGGGTAGGGCAGCTAGATCCTCCGGTTTGTCAATGTCAACCAGCACACCGGCATCGGCCATCTGCACAGGGAAGACAACACCGGCATGCGTCTCGAGCAGAGCGCGCGCACCTACATCGCCGCTAACCTGCATCATCTCTGGAACGAAACGCATTGCCCACAGTACCGGATTGCCGCGTTGGCCACGAAAAAATGGCACGCAGATTTCATGGCCCTTGGCGGGATCAAAAGAGGCGATTAAACGCGCGATGTGTGTGGCATTGACCTGCGGCATGTCACCCAGGCATACGAGCACCGCATCGATATCGCTTGGCAGCGCCGCCAACCCGCAATGCAGGGAAGAGCTGAGCCCGACGGTATAGTCGGGATTGTGAACATAACTTACCGCTTCACCCGTCAGCGCTTGCATTACCTGCTCCTGATCATGTCCAGTAACGACGATGATCGGATTAGCAGAGTTGCGCAGATTGCGAACCACGCGTGTAATCATGGCCACACCGTCCAATTGCGTTAATAACTTGTTGACACCGCCCAGGCG
Organism: Candidatus Muproteobacteria bacterium; assembly: GCA_003251795.1. Taxonomy (GTDB): domain Bacteria; phylum Pseudomonadota; class Gammaproteobacteria; order Acidiferrobacterales; family SPGG2; genus SZUA-472. Next base: position 930 of record QKEI01000047.1, on the reverse strand, counting down.
CACGGAACGACCCGCCGCCAACACAATGGCAGCGATCCGTTTGTCACTGTCTTTGCTATTAGAAGGGAGCAAAGCTAACGGTTCTACCTGCTCGCGTTCTCGGCGCTGTGCATCTCCTGGCGTAACACCTGGGTCACTTCGCCCATAATGGAGATGGCGATTTCGGCTGGTGTCTTGGCGCTGACGTTCAATCCGATTGGGCCGTGGATACGCGCCAAAGCCTGGTCATCAAAGCCGGCTGCACGTAAGCGTTCACGCCTGTCGGCCTGGGTCTTTTTACTGCCAAGTGCGCCGATGTAGAAGGCATCCGTCCGCAGCGCCGTGCGCAGCGCGGGTTCATCCAATTTGGGATCATGGGTCAAGGCAATAATCGCGCTTTGTCGGTCCGGCATTAAGCGTTGCAGCGCGCGGTCGGGCCACTCTTTGATGACCTCGACCGAGGGAAAGCGCTCGTCGGTGGCAAACGCACGCCGCGGGTCGATAACCGCCACCTCGTAACCGGACAGCATCGCCATCGGTACCAGCGTTTGGGTGATATGCACCGCGCCGATAATGAACATACGCCGGGGAGGCATGAACACTTGCACGAATGCCTCGCCCGATGGGGTATCGACAGTGCCACTGCGGTCCAGCCGCAGCGCCGTACGTGCCGCTTCCAGCGTCGCCTCATCGACGTCATGGAGTGGGCCGCGGGTCTCGGCAGATACCAACGCTTGTGCGCCGGACTCGAGCATGGTGATGAGTGCCGCGGGCTTCTTGGCCTCGCGCATGGCCAGTAACTCTTGTAGTAGCGCACGCCTCATTCGACAGGCTCTACGTATACCCGAATATGACCACCACAGGCGAGACCGACCTCCCACGCCTGTTCGTCGCTGACGCCGAAATCGAGCATTCGCGCTTTGCCTTGCTTGATCACATTCAGCGCTTCCT
>QKEI01000093.1 GCA_003251795.1 Candidatus Muproteobacteria bacterium | reverse complement strand
TGGCGAGTATGTATTCGATTGGGCCTGGGCGGATGCCTATGAGCGAGCGCGGCTGCGCTACTATCCAAAGCTGGTGGCGGCCGTGCCTTTTACCCCTGCCACCGGCGCGCGCCTGTTGGCGGGTCCTGAAGATGAAGCAAGGATCCGGCAATGCCTTATCGATGGCGCTCTGGCCATTGCCAAAGAGACGAAGGTCTCTTCATTACATTGGTTGTTTATTCGTCCCGAGGAGATCAGGCCTCTGCTGCAGGCGGGTCACCTGCGTCGTACTGGTTGCCAGTTTCACTGGCACAACCAAGGGTATCAAAACTTCGAACAGTTCCTAACGGAGCTTGCCTCTAGCAAACGCAAGAAGCTGAGGCAGGAGCGACGTTATGTGCGCGATGCCGGCGTTACGATCGAGCTCGTTACTGGCGATGCCATCAGACCCGCCCATTGGCAAGCCTTTTATCAATTCTACCTCTCCACGATCCGCAACCACGGCGCCATTCCCTACCTCAAACGCGAGTTCTTCCACGCACTCGGTGACACGATGAAGCAGCATGTCGTCCTCATACTTGCCCGGCAAAACGGCGAGCTCATCGCTGGGGCGCTGAATTTGCGGGGCAGTGACACGCTCTACGGACGCTACTGGGGCACACACAAATATGTAAATAGTCTACATTTCGAGGTGTGCTATTACGCAGCTATGGAATATTGCATCGAACAGGGTTTGCGCCACTTTGAGGCGGGCGCCCAGGGACAGCACAAGCTTGCCCGTGGCTTCCTCCCTGTTACCACCTACTCGGCCCATTGGCTGAGGCACGCGCAGTTCGGGCGCGCGGTGGCAGACTTTCTACAAGAAGAGCAAAACGGCCTAGAGTATTATATGGATGAGCTGAACGAGCGTTCACCATTCAAGAGTGATAGGCATGAAGACGCGGCTTCGGTCTGGCGCCGCCACGACATTGAACGCTTGTAGACCAGGCTGTCATTACATGTTCATACTCCCGTCTGACTCGAACGATTTACGTTTCCCACCCGTAGAGTTTGCGTCCCCCGAGGGCTTGCTGGCAATTGGTGGTGACCTTTGCAGCGAGCGCCTGCTTGAAGCCTACCGCCACGGCATCTTTCCCTGGTACAGCGGGGGACAGCCGATATTATGGTGGTCGCCCGATCCACGTGCGGTGCTGCTGCCATCCAAGCTCAAGATTTCGCGCAGCCTCAGGCAGACACTGCGACGTGATCTATTTCATGTCACGTTGGATACTGACTTCGTTGGGGTTATCAAAGCCTGTGCTGAGCCACGCGCGCAGAATCCCAACGGCGGTACGTGGATCACGGCGGAGATGATCGACGCTTACTGCCGTTTACACGAGCAGGGTTTCGCCCATTCTGTCGAAGTCTGGGCGGGCGATGATCTGGCCGGCGGACTCTATGGGGTTGCGCTTGGAGGTGCATTTTTCGGAGAGTCCATGTTTAGCCGCCAATCCAACGCCTCCAAGGTTGCTCTGGCCTATCTCGCCAGACAACTCGACGCTTGGGGCTTCGTGCAAATCGATTGTCAGTTACCCTCGCCCCATCTAATGAGTCTGGGGGCAATTCCGATTCGACGGAAAGATTTTCTGAGCTTGTTGGACGTAGCACTGGCACTGACGGATCGCCTAGGTGGGTGGCGCTTTGACACCGACCTGGTAGTCCTTTGATCGGCCCCACACACAAAATCGCATGACGGCCAGCCAGAAAGAACCGGCGTTTTACATCTCCATGCCACATCCGTGCAGCTACCTGCCGGGGCGCATGGCGACGATGCTGTTTGTTAGTCCCCAACAGGTACTCGACACGCGCACGTTCGCCGAGCTCACGCGTCACGGATTCCGGCGCAGCGGCGACTTCGTTTACCGCCCACACTGCCGAGAGTGTCAGGCCTGTATACCCGTGCGCATCCCGGTCGGCAATTTCCGCCCCAATCGATCACAACGACGCACTTGGCGCCGCAACCAGGATCTAACGGTGCACCGCCGCGAACCTGAGTTCAAGCAGGAGCAGTTCGAGTTGTATCTGCGCTATCAGAACGCCCGACATCCAGGCGGCGGCATGGACGAAGGCGATCCTGAGAGGTACTTGCGCTTCCTGACCACGCGCCATAGCGCTACAGATTTCTACGAGCTGCGCTTAGCTGATAAGCTGCTCGGCGTGGCTGTCGCCGATATCCTGCCCGACGGACTTTCTGCCGTTTACACCTTTTACGACCCGGCAGCAGCAACGCGCGGCTTGGGGGTTTTCTCCATACTGGTCGAGATCGAGCGCGCCAAGCGACTCGGCTTGCCTTGGGTCTATCTCGGCTACTGGATCGCGCAATGTGAAAAAATGAGCTACAAGCGTAACTTCGGCCCTTTGCAGATCTATGAAAATGGCGTTTGGTTGGACTTTCCAGCCCCACCATGCTGATGGCAATCGCTAGCGAAGATACGGATACTGTAGCAGCAGAGCTTTACGGCCTTCGAGGTATGCGGCATCATACGCCGCCAAAATCATGGGGGTACGACATGTGGTACACGGCAATTGGGGTTAGGTAGTGGCGAAAGAAGAACACATTGAAATGGAAGGCACGATCGTCGAGACCCTGCCAAACACACTGTTTCGAGTGGAGCTCGACAACGGTCACGTAGTCACGGCCCACATTTCCGGAAAGATGCGAAAACATTATATTCGCATCCTGACCGGCGACCGCGTCACTGTGCAGCTCACACCTTACGATCTTAGCAAGGGGCGCATCGTCTACCGCGCCCGTTGAGGCTAGCTCGGCTCCCGTAAATCGAAGACCAGCTCACCTTTCTTCTCAGACACTTTCACATGCCCACCGTTGGCGAGCTTGCCGAAGAGCAGTTCGTCGGCAAGCGGCTTCTTCACGCGGTCCTGGATAAGGCGCGCCATGGGTCGCGCGCCCATGGCGGGATCGTGACCATGCTTGGCCAGCCATTTGCGCGCCGCGCTGTCGAGCTCCACCGTCACGTTACGATCGGCTAGCTGCGACTCAAGCTCGAGTACAAATTTATCGACCACGTGTCCGATGGTTGTCTCATCGAGTGCCTTGAAACGAATGGTCGCGTCTAGACGGTTGCGAAATTCCGGGCTGAACATGCGTTTTATGTCCAACATCTCGTCGCCGCTGTGGTCCTGACGCGTAAAACCCATGCTGGCACGGCCAAGACGTTCGGCACCCGCGTTGGTGGTCATCACCAAGATCACATTCCGGAAATCGGACTTCCTGCCGTTGTTATCAGTGAGGGTACCGTGGTCCATCACCTGCAGCAGCAGGTTAAATACATCCGGATGGGCCTTCTCGATCTCGTCAAGTAACAGCACTGCGTGCGGATGCTTATTAATAGAGTCAGTCAATAGACCCCCCTGGTCGAAACCTACGTATCCCGGGGGAGCACCGATCAGGCGCGAGACCGTGTGTCGCTCCATGTATTCGGACATATCGAAGCGAATCAATTCAACCCCTAAGACACGCGCCAGCTGGCGCGTAACTTCGGTCTTGCCCACGCCGGTCGGACCGGAAAAAAGATAGCAGCCGATCGGCTTTTCCGGGTGCCCTAATCCGGACCGTGAAAGCTTGATCGATGTAGCGAGCGCCCCGATCGCTTCGTCTTGGCCGAACACGACCATCTTCAAATCGCGCTCGAGATTGAGCAAGGCGTTGCGATCCGACGTGGAAACGCTCTTCGGCGGAATCCGGGCAATCTTAGCGACAATGTGCTCGATATCCTGCACGCCTATAGTCTTCTTGCGCTTGCTCGGGGGTAGTAGCTGCTGGCTGGCACCGGCCTCGTCGATGACGTCGATGGCTTTATCCGGCAAATGCCGATCGTTAATAAAGCGGTGCGACAGCTCAACGGCGCTGCGCAGGGCGTGGTTGGTGTACCGGATGTGGTGGTGCTCTTCGAATCGGCCCTTGAGGCCGCGCAGGATCTGCACGGCTTCGTCCACCGAAGGCTCGGTGATGTCGATCTTCTGAAAGCGCCGGGAAAGTGCGCGATCCTTTTCGAAGATATTGCGGTACTCCTGGTAGGTGGTAGAGCCGATGCACTTGATGTCGCCCGACTGCAACGCTGGCTTCAATAAGTTGGAGGCATCCATAGCGCCTCCGGAGGCGGCGCCGGCGCCTATGACTGTGTGAATTTCATCGATAAACAGTATCGCATTGTGTTGTTTCTTAAGCTGATGCAGCACCGCCTTGAGGCGTTTCTCGAAATCGCCACGGTATTTGGTACCTGCCAACAGCGCGCCCATGTCCAGCGCATAGACCGTGCTGCTGGTCAACACTTCAGGTAGCTCACCATCGACAATCTTCTTCGCCAAACCTTCGGCGATTGCCGTCTTGCCCACGCCTGATTCACCGACGTAGAGCGGGTTGTTCTTGCGTCGTCGACACAGCACTTGAATCGTGCGCTCGAGCTCGCGCTCGCGGCCTATGAGGGGATCGATCTTGCCCTGACGTGCCAGCTCATTCAAATTAACAGCAAAAACGTCCAGCGGGCTGCGCTCGGTGGCGGGCGCACCTTCGTCGGGCTCCTCTGGCGAAGGCAATTCGCCTTGCGGCTCCTCAGGCACTTTCGAGATCCCGTGAGAGATATAATTCACGACATCGAAGCGCGTGATGTTCTGCTTATACAGATAGTAAACCGCGTGCGAATCTTTCTCAGCCAGGATCGATACCAGCACGTTGGCCCCTGTCACTTCCTTCTTGCCGGCGCCTTGCACGTGCAACACGGCTCGCTGTATGACGCGCTGAAAGCCTAGCGTCGGGTGCGTATCGACCTCGCTGTCCGGTGGCAGTGTCGGCACATGTTCATCGAGGAAGCGGACCAAATTTCGACGCAACTCGTCGATATCTCCGCCGCAGGCCCGCAGTACGCGTGCCGCGGTTGGGTTATCCAACAACGCGCTTAGCAGATGCTCTACCGTGATGTACTCGTGGCGCTTCTCGCGCGCGTTCTGGAACGCCGCATTAAGCGAGGCCTCTAACTCCGGCGACAACATCTAGAACCTCCGCGGGTCATGCCGCAACAAGACTTCTAATAAAAAGTAGTACACCAAAAGCCTATGCCGGTTCCATGGTGCACTGCAATGGATGTTGATTATCCTGTGCGCATTGCATTACCTGCTGCACTTTGGTCTCGGCGATATCACGCGCATAGACACCGCACACGCCAATGCCCGTATGGTGTACGTGCAGCATGATGCGTGTCGCCTCCATGCGGTTCTTACGAAAGAATTTCTCAAGAATGGCAACGACGAATTCCATAGGGGTATAGTCGTCATTCAGCAGTATGACCTTAAATAGGTCAGGCTTCTTAACCTTCGGTTTGGCTTCCCGAACAACGAGTCCATCAGTGGGTTGGGAATGCCTGGTCGTCATAGTCGTAAGAATAGCTGAATTTGTATGTTCGCCGAATGTCCCATTTTGCGACCCGCGGATAAAATTTCAAGCTTGCTATTCTGGCATGAATTCGGGGAATTTTCGCTGATTTTCGGCCCTCTAACGCTGAATCTTGACTTGGAGGAAAAAAGACGGATCATGACTGCAACCCGCAACGCCGGCCCGGGATTTTTGCCTGACTGATCCTAGGCTTCACGAAAAAGCGGGTTCCGTTATAAACGCGACAACGGCCACGTTGCGCACCAGAAGTACTAGGGGGATGGGTATGCCAACGGGAACTGTGAAGTGGTTTAACGCCAGTAAGGGATACGGATTTATCGTCCCAAGCGACGGAGGCACGGATGTATTTGCTCATTTTTCTGCTATCGAGATGGAAGGTTACAAGTCTTTGAAGCAGGGGCAACAGGTGGAGTACGAGGTACAAGACGGGCCAAAGGGCCCACAGGCTTCGAGAATCCGCGCTGTGGCTGAGTAGACATCAAGGTTCAGGACTCATCGTTTGATAACCCGGTTCCGACCGGGTTTTTTGTGTCCGCTTTTCTGCACATCAACCGAAGCGCCTGCCGCCGAAGCAGACATGCCGAGGCGGAGTTATACTTTGCCGCCTGCGCGTGTCATTAGTCTGCCAGATGAAGTCGACATCCAAACAGCATGTGGTCATCAGTGTCTCCGGCGGCGTGGACTCGACCGTTGCTGCTTGGTTGTTGAAAAAACAGGGTCATCGCCTCACCGCCGTATTCATGAAGAACTGGGAGGAAGACGATGGCCAAGATTACTGTGGCGCGGCCGAGGACTACGAGAGCGCTCGCAGCGCCTGCGAGCAATTGGCTATTCCGCTTCGCACGGTCAACTTCGCAACCGAGTACTGGGATCAGGTGTTTAGCGATTTTCTCGCTGAAATCAGCGCAGGACACACGCCAAATCCCGACGTGCTGTGCAATCGCGAGATCAAGTTCAAGGCGTTCTTTGATTTCGCCTTTTCCCTCGGTGCGGAAATGGTCGCCACCGGGCACTATGCGGGCATCGACCACCCACGTGATCACTACCGTCTGCTAAAGGCGAAAGACCGGAACAAAGACCAGAGCTACTTTCTCTATACCTTGGATCAGCGCGCCCTGGCGAGAGCGTGCTTCCCGTTAGCGCAACTGAGCAAACCACAGGTCCGCGCCCTGGCGCGCGACGCGGGTTTACCAAACCATGCACGCAAGGGCAGTACTGGTATCTGTTTCATTGGCGAGCGGCCGTTCAAGGCCTTTCTCAGCCGTTACCTGCGGCCACAGCCCGGCGAGATCCGTACACTGAAGGGTGAACTCAAAGGCACCCATGACGGGCTCATGTATTACACCATCGGCCAGCGCCACGGGCTCGGTATTGGCGGGCCGGGCGGGCCCTGGTACGTGGCTGACAAGAGTTTGCCGGAAAACGTGCTTTACGTGGTTGCGGGCCACGACCACCCGGCGCTCTATAGCACTGACTTGCAAGTGCGGGATTTGCATTGGGTCAGCGGCGCGGCACCGCCGCTGCCATTGCATTGTCACGCCAAGATCCGTTACCGCGCACCGGATGAAGCTTGTCGCATCGACCCCAGTGCGCGCGAAGGGCTGACCGTGACTTTTGCGCGCCCGCAGCGCGCCGTCACACCTGGGCAATCTGTGGTGTTCTATGACGATGATGTTTGTTTGGGCGGAGGCATCATCACCGCTCGTTTCGCGAGCGAGGGCGTACGATCTTCGTTGTCCCGCAGCCCTGCCACTGTAAGCGGTTGCTAGTGCACAAATGGGTAGTATTTTACTACAATGGTCCCGTGACGATCCCTTCCGTCAAGCAGATCACAGATTTTCTTGCTACACAGAAAGGCCGGCTGCCCAGTATCGCCAATGAGGCAGGCCTAGGGCTGGAATGGCTACGCAAGCTGGTGGCCGGGCACATCCAAGATCCGGGGGCCAGCAAGATTGAGAAGCTGCGCGATTATATGCACCGGCAGGCCGGTGGCGAACCCGAATCGGCCCACGCCAACCTGACCGCCCTATCACCTCTCGACGGTCGTTACCGGGGGAGAGTTGAACCGCTATCGGAGTTGTTCAGCGAGTACGGATTGATACGCGAGCGCGTACGCGTAGAGATTGAATGGCTGCGTTACCTGTCGCAGTGCCGGCAGATCCCTGAAGTGCCCCCGTTTTCGCCAACTGCCAGCGCACGGTTGCAGGACCTTGTCACGGACTTCTCGCACGAAGATGCCTTGCGCATAAAGCAGATCGAGAGCGAGATCAATCACGACGTGAAGGCCGTGGAGTACTTCTTGCGCGAGAAGAATGCGGATAACGTTGAGCTCGATACGGTCAAGGAGTTCATTCACTTCGCCTGCACATCCGAGGACATTAACAATCTGGCCTATGCGCTGATGCTAAAAGCGGGGCGCGAACAAGTATTGCTGCCACGTATGTCACAGCTCATTGACGTGCTCGAAGAGCTCGCTACGCGTTATGCAGAGCTGCCGATGCTTGCCCGCACACATGGCCAACCAGCCTCACCGACTACGCTGGGTAAGGAACTGGCCAACAGCGCGCGTCGACTACAACGCCAACGCCAACAAGTGGCAAACGTAGCGCTTATGGGCAAATTTAACGGCGCGGTAGGCAACTACAACGCGCACCGCATCGCCTACCCCGAGATCGATTGGCCGGTGCTGTGCCGCGGCTTTGTCGAGCAGCTGGGGCTTGTGTACAACCCCTACACCACCCAAATTGAACCACACGATTACATCGCCGAGTTGTTCGACGCGCTGACACGCTTCAACAACGTGCTACTCGATCTCTGTCGCGACATCTGGGGATATATCTCTATTGGCTATTTCAAACAGAAGGTCGTGGAAGGCGAAGTGGGCTCTTCGACCATGCCGCATAAGGTGAACCCAATAGATTTCGAGAACGCAGAGGGCAATCTTGGGTTGGCAAACGCGTTACTGAAGCATATGGCGGAGAAACTCCTCGTGAGTCGGTGGCAGCGCGACCTCACGGACTCTACGGTGCTACGCAATATGGGGGTGGCACTCGGCCACGCGCTGCTCGCCTACGAATCTTGCCTGCGCGGCCTTGGCAAGATCGACGCGGACCCTGATCGATTGAGCCAGGATCTTGCGAACAACTGGGAAGTGCTGGCCGAAGCGATTCAGACAATACTGCGCCGCCACGGGATCAACGATGCCTATGACAGACTTAAGAAGCACACGCGCGGACGCAGCAACATCAGCCGCGAATCGCTGCAACGCTTTATCGAAACGCTGGAGATCCCACCGGAGAGCAAGCAGGCACTGCTTGAGCTGAGTCCCGCCAGCTATACCGGCTATGCCGCCGTCCTCGCCAAGCAGGTGCGCGCGAAAGACGGGCATTACACGTAGAAACGCCCGCCGTTTTGGCAGGCGTCTCCAGTCCGAAGCGGCTTTTTCCTACCGCCGCCTTTTCTTCGTCCCTGCCCTCGCCGTCTTACGACGTCCAGCACCAGCGCTGCTGCGCGCGGCCGCCCGCCGTTGTGGGGCCACCTTGCGCCGTACCTTGCTCGGTCGGGTTACAGAATCATGTCCGATCGTTGAGGCAGGTCGTGGCTCGAGTGTCGAAAAGAACAGTATCAGCCCGATCGATAGGTAAAGCAGCGTGCTGAAGAATGTCCATAGGTTGCGCGGCATGGCAGCGCTGAGAAACATCGAGAATACCGCTACCACAGTAAAGAATCCCAAAGCCATAGCCGAAGCGTTGAGTAGGGGCTTCACCGGGTTTAGAGCAGCGATGAAGAACAGCAACGCATATGCGAACATAGCTGCGCCCACAAGCCCCGTTGCTGCCGGATCATAAGGGCCACCACTGAGGACCCCGTGCACCGTCCTCGGGCTCATGAACAATGCAACCCCCCACAGCACGGAAACAGCAGCTACGATGTAAAGACCGAGTTTTACATGCGCCTTCATTTCCCTTGTCTCCCAGTTGTTGTCAGGAATACCCATCTATACTTAATACAGCTCTAAGTATTGCATACACAGCCCGGCTGACAACCAGTTTCCGCCGGCAATGAGCCATGAAGGACCGCAAACAAAACACTACCGAGGAGAGCGGCATCCAGCACTTGCGCAGCCGGGTGGAGGCGCATGATCTGATGGCAGACATGTTGGTGCAGGCGCGTCGTCACATCGCCATCTTTGCCCCTGTGCTCGATGCATCGCTGTTTAACACATCTCGCGTGACACAAGCACTTGCAAGCTTCGCGGCCGCCCGTCGTCATAATCTTGTCCGCCTGCTGGTCGAAAACAGTGCTCAGGCAGTCCATGATAATGGGCGCATTATCGAGCTGTGCCGTCGCCTCAGCGATTTTATAAAGATTCGCCAGGTTGACGAGGACCACGCCGGGCTGAGAGAGATGTTCGTGATTATTGATGATCACGCCTACCTGCATCAGCGCGACCTCGACAACCCGGATTTCCTGGCTGCGGTCAACGCCCGACGCGATGTGCGCCCACTGATACTCCGGTACGAACGCATGTGGGACCGCAGCCATTCTATACCCTCGGTTCTCACTGTCGGGTTGTGAGCGGCCGCAGCGATGCGCGCTCACGACACGACCACAATCGGGTGCGGAATCCTCGCTACTCTCCTTCTGGCCAGTTGCGCTTCCCATCTCAGCCAGCCACCGCTAGATGACCTCTCGATCAATCTACGCGCCGCGCGCTACGCGCTTCAGGTAGTCGGCGCCCCGTACCGCTATGGTGGCAATACTCCCCGAGGATTCGATTGCAGCGGCCTGGTGCAATACAGCTATGCGCGTGCCGGCGTAGCGATCCCACGCACCACGCGGGAACAACGTCGACGCTCGCATGCGGTCAACCGCAAACACTTACGCCCCGGTGACCTACTTTTTTTCGACCAATTGGGTAAACGGGGTTCACACGTCGGCCTCTATCTCGGCGACCAGCGCTTCGTGCACGCGCCAGCTTCGGGGAAAGCGGTGCACGTGTCGACACTCGCCAACCCTTACTGGCAGCGGCATCTGCTCGAGAGCAGGCGCTTCGATTTCTGAGTCTCCGATACGTTCTGCACCCTTGGGAACGGTAGTGCGCCCTGCCCGATGGGCGGGACCCCCTGCCTTCAAGTAACCAGCAAGGTAATCCCTAACACCTCCGTCTCGGATCGTGGCAAGGTCCGGTATGCTACCCGTTACAGCCGCCCGGCCCCGGGTCTGGACGAGGGCTGTCTCGCGTCTCGGAACTCTTCGGCTACTATGCTTGTCAATTGTGGCGAGTGTCACTATAAAGTAACCGAGAGCAAAACGGGCGTCGCGGCGCCATCAAGTTGCAACAGCCAACTAACAGGCGTAGCCTACCTAAGAACAAGATGACTGGAATACCGTCTACGACGCCACAGGATCTGCAGGACCGATCCTATCTGTTCAGCGAAAACGCCCCCTACGTAGAAGAGCTGTACACCAGGTACCTGAACGATCCGGCAAGCGTGAGCGAGGGCTGGCGTCGCTATTTCGCAGCCATCGAGCAACGTACTGTCCCCGAGAGTCCGCGGTCGCTGCCCCACGGTTTGTTGCACGGCGTGCTTGCAACAGCAGCGCCCGCACCTACGGTCTCCTTGAACGCCGCCCTGAAACAGGCGGCCGTGCTGCGTTTGATCAATGTCTACCGTGTACGCGGACACCAACAGGCGGACGTTGATCCGATACGCTTGCGTTCCCGCCCGCCGGTACCCGACCTGGACCCGGCATTTCACAACCTGGGTGAGGAAGACATGGATACTGTGTTCTATACGGGCGCGCTCGCGCTAGGGCCACAGTACCAGCAGACCGGTGCCCGGACGTTGGCCGCCGCCGATCAGTTGCCACTGAAAAAGATCATCGAAATTGCGCGCGATATCTATTGCGGCCACATCGGCAGCGAATACATGTACATTACCGACACCCAGCAGAAGCGTTGGATCCAGGAGCACCTAGAACCAGCCAACGCGCGGCCGCAGCCTTCGCCCGAGGCACGTCGGATTATCCTCGAACGCCTCACAGCGGCAGAAGGCCTGGAGAAATACTTGCACACCAAATACGTGGGCCAGAAGCGTTTCTCGCTCGAGGGCGGCGAAAGCATGATAGTGCTGCTCGATGAACTGATTCAGCTGGCAGGTGCTCGCAGAATTCAGGAGATCGTGCTCGGCATGGCGCATCGCGGTCGACTCAATGTGCTGGTCAATATCCTGGGGAAGTCACCGGCGGAGCTGTTCAAGGAATTCGAAGGTAAGCACGACATCAATACCGATAACCCGCTGGGTGATGTCAAATACCACCTGGGGTTCTCATCGGACATCGAAACGCCCGGCGGTCCGGTACACCTAGCGCTGGCCTTCAATCCGTCGCATCTGGAGGCCGTCGATCCGGTCGTGGAGGGATCGGTACGCGCGCGCCAAGACCGCCGCGGAGACCGTACCGGTGCACAAGTGCTGCCGGTGCTGATACATGGCGACGCGGCCTTCGCCGGTCAGGGCGTGATCATGGAAACCTTCAACATGTCCCAAGCGCGCGGGTACAGGACGGGAGGTACAGTCCATATCGTGCTCAACAACCAGATCGGCTTTACTACCAGTAACCCCCTCGATACACGATCGACGCTCTACTGTACCGAGGTCGCCAAGATGGTGCAGGCACCGATCTTTCATGTAAACGGCGACGATCCGGAGGCCGTAGTGTTCGCAACACGACTGGCGCTCGATTTTCGCATGGCCTTCCAGAAAGACGTGGTGATCGATCTCGTGTGTTACCGCCGCCACGGTCACAACGAGGCCGACGAGCCGTCGGTCACGCAGCCTATGATGTACCAGAAGATCAAAGCACAGCCGACGACGCGCAAGCTCTATGCTGACCGACTCATTGGCGACGGCATGCTCACGGAACAACAGGCCGACAACATGGTCACCGAGTATCGTGATGCGCTCGATCGCGGCGAGGTGGTAGCGCGCCACATCCTTACCGGCACCCACAACAAGTACACCGTCGACTGGGCTCCTTACCGGGACGTGCCATGGGACTTTGTGGTCACGACTGCGGTACCAACGGAGGTCCCGAAGAGACCAGTCGCTTACCCGAGGGGTTCGAGCTGCACCCACGGGTGGCGAAGATTCTCGAAGATCGCCGCAAGATGGCTGCCGGCGCCTACCCGATAGACTGGGGTTTTGCTGAGATCGTCGCTTACGGCACATTGCTGCGTGACGGCTACTCAGTACGGCTTTCCGGTCAGGACTCCGGACGTGGTACTTTCTTTCATCGCCACGCGGTACTGCACAACCAACGTGACGGTAGCAGCGACGTGCCGCTGCGCCGCCTAAGCAGCAGCCAGGCGGATTTCTTAGTAATCGACTCACTACTTTCGGAAGAGGCGGTGCTCGGTTTTGAATATGGCTATGCCACCGCCGAGCCTCGCGCATTGGTCATTTGGGAGGCACAATTCGGCGACTTCGCCAATGGTGCCCAGGTAATCATCGATCAGTTTATCAGCAGCGGCGATGCCAAATGGGGCCGGCGCTGCGGCCTGACGTTGTTCCTGCCGCACGGTTATGAGGGGCAGGGACCGGAGCATTCCTCGGCCCGACTCGAGCGTTTTCTGCAGCTCTGCGCTGAGCAAAATATCCAGGTTTGTGCTCCGACCACGCCGGGACAGATGTTTCATATGTTGCGCCGTCAGATGTTGCGACCGTTTCGTCGGCCATTGGTCGTAATGACGCCAAAGAGTCTGCTGCGGCACAAGTTGTCTACGTCTAGGCTTGAGGAATTCTCGAGGGGAGGCTTTCAGCTGGTGATCGGTGAGCTTGATCCGATCGATGCCAAAGGCGTCGAGCGGGTTATTCTCTGTAGCGGTAAAGTGTACTTCGACTTGCTCGAAGAACGCCGCAGCCGCAAGCTCGACACCGTGGCCATCGTACGCATCGAACAATTGCATCCCTTTCCGCGCGAGGCGCTCACAGCCGAGCTCAAACTCTACCCGCAGGCCAAAGAAATAGTCTGGTGCCAGGAAGAACCACAGAACCAAGGGCCCTGGTATCAGATCCAACATCACTTGCGGGCATGCATACTCCCTGCCCAACAGCTGAGTTACGCTGGCCGGGCGGTAGCCGCCGCTCCTGCAGTGGGCTATTTCGCGCTGCATCTGGAGCAGCAGGCCGCACTGGTTAATGAGGCGCTAACGACAGCGATCAGACTCAAACGGCCTGCCTAGCTGAGGCCTCACCAGCGCCCAACGCAAAAGAATAGGTTAACGACTCGATGCGTGTCGAAGTAAGATCTCCTACCCTACCGGAATCGGTATCCGAGGCCACACTCCTCAGCTGGCACAAGCAAGCGGGTGACAGTGTCTCCCGCGATGAAAACCTGGTCGATATCGAGACAGAAAAGGTCGTGCTCGAGGTTCCGGCACCGCAGGGCGGAGTGCTCAAGGAAGTGTTGAAAGGTGACGGCGATGTCGTCGGCAGCGATGAACCTATCGCTATCATTGAAACCAACGCTACCGCAACAGCGAGCACCGACAAACCCGCGAGACAGACTGCCGCATCACAACCGGCGGTAGAACCAGAGCAGCCGACGAGTACCACAACGCCCCCCGCATTGAGCCCCGCAGTGCGGCGCTTGCTGGCAGAGCACGGACTCGAGTCCGTGCCGGTCGTAGGAACAGGCAAAGACGGGCGCCTGACTAAGGAAGACGTGCAAAACTACCTGCGACAGCGCGAGAGCGCCGCTGCAACACCGCCATCGACCGAGCAGATCGCGCCACCACAAGTAACCCCGCAAACTTTCGTCACGCCGACCCGGACGCCCCTGCCCGCGGAGTCGCGCGCACCCATGGCCGCGCGCCAGGAGCGGCGCGTACCCATGACGCGACTGCGCGCCACTATCGCCGAACGCCTATTACAAGCCCAACATACTGCGGCACTGCTGACAACCTTTAATGAAGTAAACATGCAGGCGGTGATCGAGTTGCGGCAGAAGCATAAAGAGCGTTTCGAGCAACAGCACAAAGCCAGACTGGGCTTCATGTCGTTCTTCGTAAAAGCGAGCGTGCAGGCACTAAGACATTTTCCTGCGGTGAATGCCTACATTGACGGCAAGGATATCGTTTACCACGACTACTATGACATCGGTATCGCCGTGGCTGGGCCGCGGGGCCTGGTGGTACCGGTGTTACGTGACGTGGATCAAATGAGTTTCGCCGAGATCGAGCTACGCATCGCCGAGTTCGCACAAAAAGCTGGAGATGGTAGCCTAAGCATGGAGGATTTGAGCGGAGGCACGTTCACCATTACCAATGGAGGTATCTTCGGCTCGCTGCTTTCGACGCCCCTTGTCAATCCGCCGCAAAGCGGGATTCTCGGAATGCACAAGATTCAACAACGTCCCGTCGCTGAAAATAACGAAGTGCAGATTCGTCCTATGATGTACGTCGCATTGACGTACGATCATCGAATCATCGACGGGCGCGAGGCAGTGCAATTCCTGGTGCGCGTCAAGGAGGCCTTGGAGGAGCCAGCGAGACTGTTGCTGCACATTTAGCTTTTCGAACACCAATAAATCGTTCCCCAAAAACGAGAAGTGGCGTTTGACAACTGCGCACTAAGCGCCAGCAGGAGGGTGATATCATGGCCAGATCCTATGACGTGGTGGTCATTGGCGCAGGTCCAGCCGGCTACGTGGCCGCCATTCGTTGTGCCCAACTCGGGCTGCGCACTGCCTGTGTCGACAAGTGGATCAACAAACAGGGCAAGTCGGCTCTCGGTGGCACCTGTCTCAATGTCGGCTGTATACCGTCTAAGGATCTATTACAAGCATCTGAATATTATCACCGCCTAAAGCACCAGTTTCAGGCATACGGCATCCATGCGAAGGAAGCGAGCATCGACGTGCCGACGATGATTGCGCACAAGGATCGTATCGTGCAGGGACTCACGGACGGCGTCGCCACGCTGTTTCGCGCCAACAGCATCGATCATATTCATGGTCATGGCCGCCTGCTCGATAGCAAACGCGTGGAAATCAGCGACATCAGTACCGGCGAAGCCAAAGAGGTAGTGGAAACGAAGCATGTCATTTTGGCCAGCGGATCCGTTCCGGCGCAGATGGGTGAGGCGCCCCTCGATCATGAGCGTATTGTCGACTCGACCGGCGCGCTGGAGTTCCAGGAGGTGCCGCAACGACTTGGCATAATCGGCGCCGGTATCATCGGCTTGGAGATGGGCAGTGTCTGGTGCCGATTGGGCTCGCAGGTTGTACTGCTGGAGGCACTTGACGAGTTCCTGCCGTCCGTTGACCAACAGCTCAGCAAGGAAGCATTGAGGCAATTCAAGAAACAGGGCTTGGACATTCGCCTGGGTGCACGCGTCGTTTCCAGTCGCAAGACAAAGAAACAGGTGACTCTAAATTACCAGGATAGTGGTGGCGAACATGAGCTAGCTGTCGACCGACTCATCGTGGCGGTTGGTCGCCGTCCCAATACCGAGGGCCTGTTCACCCCAGAATCAGGAGTAGCGCTGGATGAGCGTGGCTTCATCGATGTAGACGAGCATTGCCGAACCAATGCCCCGGGCGTTTATGCCATCGGCGATGTAGTGCGCGGCCCGATGCTGGCGCACAAGGGCTCAGAAGAAGGCATCGCCGTAGCGGAGCTGATCGCGGGGAGCGCGGCACATGTGAACTATGAAACGATCCCATGGGTCATCTACACAGAACCCGAGATCGCGTGGGTCGGGAAAACGGAGCAAGCGCTCAAGGCTACCGTTGAGCCGTACAAGGTAGGCGTTTTTCCGTTCGCCGCGAATGGTCGCGCCCGTGCTATGGAAGCCGGCGTGGGCATGGTGAAGATCATTGCTCATGCCGAAAGCGATCGCCTGCTCGGGGCGCATATCGTCGGACCCATGGCGTCTGAGTTGATCGCCGAGGCAGTCGTAGCCATGGAATACGCGGCCAGCGCGGAAGACCTAGCGCGAACGGTACACGCACACCCGACGCTGTCCGAGGCGGTGCACGAAGCCGCATTGGCCGTGGATAAACGCGCGGTGCATCGGGCCAATTAAGCGCGTTCGCGGCCATATCCCTGCCCAAAGTACCCCTCAGACCCGGCAAAAGGTCGCTTTTGTCCGCCGGACGGCTGAGATCAACGTCTGAGCGGCAAGGCATGCTAGACGAGTAGCGTCGCCGGCTGCCCCTGAGCGGCTATGCTGCGATTCGGGAACGTTGAACCGCCAAGGCGCCGATGCCTGGGGGGAGCGCTTGCCGTGCGCAGGCGTAGTCCCCAGCCAAAAGGACCGTATTTTACCGGCTCCTGGCACAGTAATTGCTGATTTGGCTATTGGAAGCCGCATGCACGTGGCAATCAATGGACCCTCAGGCTGCCGATAAGTAGTAGTACGTTGAGCATTTTCGCCAAAGACTGTCCGCGTTGCGGAGAAACCAATGCTGCCTATGCGGTAAGCTGCCGCTGCGGCTTTGCCTTCAATTCCCTCGACGTCGTTGAAGAGGAAGAGCAGGACATTTCCGTCACGATTCAGGAGGAAGAGCTCTACCTTGAATATCTGAGAGCACGAGCAGATCAGGCCGCGGAAACTGCCAAACGCGCGGCGCGCGCGGCCACTGAACAACCTGCCAACAAAGCGGCAACCTCGCAATCGCACCAAGCTCAGGCGGCGGCAGAACAGGCCAAGGCTGAGCTAGAACAACAGCGTGCGCGGATGAAGGTCGCGATGAATGTCATGACGGACGACAAGCCGGCAAGACAAGAACAACCTGCCAGCACCCCCCCTGCTCGCATGCAGCCATCGCTAACCCCGCCAAGTCCTATGAGTGCGCCACTTAAGCCGGCAACCACTTCACCGGTAGGCGAACACAAACAACCGGCACCGGGCGCAGCGAAACCAACCGCTACACCACCGCTGGTCGCACGTAAGGAACCGACACCCGCGCCGGTCAAATCCCCTGCCCTTGCGGCCAAGGGCGGCGAAACCACCCTACTCCCCGGCACCGCCAAGACACCACAAGATCTCAACAAATATATTCAGGACCCCGATAACGCCCGAGCCACGAGCGCGGGCAAGAGCGCGGGGGAAGTAACTGGACAGCCGGTACAGAGCCAAATGAAAACGCCGACGGGGCTCGCTGGTACTCGACCTCAAACCAACGTGCACGCCGCGAGCACACCGGCCATCGCGAGCAAAATCGTATCACCGACTGCGAGAGTAAGTGTCACCCAGGCAGTACCAACAAAGGTAGAAAACCCATCTACCAACAAACCGCCGGTTGCGGCTAGCACTTCGACCCCGGCACGGTCCACGCCCGGTCAAAAGGATGCCGGCACCGCGCCCCAGACACCGGGTGCGGCCGGGGCACCGGGCAAGCAGAGTACGCAAGGCGATGCAGTCGATGCTAAGGCAGCCGCCGCAGCCGAACGCGCCAAGCAACTGGCAGAGGCACTGAAAGCAGCACAAGCCGAACGCGCCGCACGGAAAAAGTCGGGCGCTGCAACACCCGGTGCAACCCATGATGAAGACGGTAAGACACGCCACGAAAAACCAGCCACAAGCGCTGCGAGCGCGGTTTCGGCAAAGACGGCCCCTGCGCCCGCGCGAGCGCCGAACCCGGCCAGACCAGTTGCTGGAGCCGCGATTGCCAAGCCTGTCAATGGACAGCAATCAAGACTGAATGGACACGACAAGCCTAACGCGGACATCAATGCCATCCACATACCCGGAACAGAGTCCGCGGCCAAGAGGTCTGAATCAAACGCGGCCGTGCCCACGCAGCCAGTCAGTGCGCGGGCAACAGTAGCCAAACAAGCTGGCATAGCGGGCACGGCGTCCGCTGAAACCAAGAAGATCAATGGAGCGTCGCGACCCATAGTGAGCGACAAGGAAACAGCACCGGTGAAACCCGCCCCGGGCGTGACCGTCACTGTGACACCCGGGGCCAACCCACAAGAGGAACTCGAGGCCGCTTTGAAGGCATTGAGCCTGCGGGCGCCTGAACCGCCGGCACCCGACTCGGCTAAAGCCTCTGCACATGCCGGCGACACACCTGCGGCTTCGCCCGACATCGGCAATAGCCCAGCGCCAGCGGCTGGGTCAACATCGGCGCTGGACGAACTGCCGTCGCTTGAACCCATGACACCGGCAAACCAAAAGGATTGTCCCAACTGTACGGCGTTGCTGCCGATGGAGACGAAACGCTGTCGTTGTGGATTCCGGTTTCCCGAGGTCGAGGAGACCATGCCCGGTCTTTCGCTATCGGATTCAGATTTCGCAGCCCTAGATGGCGATACATCGAGTGGCATCACTCACCTGAGCTAACCAGAACCTAGCGCTGCCCCTCGCCTCGGTAGCAATTATCGAGCGCAGTGATAATAGCCCTAGCGTGGATCCCCTGACGGAAAAGCACATAAAGGGGGCTAGTAGTAACGACTACGGTGACCCGATTCTCGCTGTTTTTTCGTAAAGCGTATAGGCTTTGCCCTGCGGGTCGTATCTTGCTTTGAGCTGGGCGTAAGCTGATCCATTATACAAACGCTCAAACTCATCCCGCGAAAGAAACGACGATGAGTAAAGCATCTTGATACCGCCGAGCTCAAAACATTTTCTATCCATGATTCTTGTGTAGTGATAGTCCTCTCTACCCGCGACCTTCTTCACCTGACAGTAGCAACCCAGATTGAAATACAGCCGATTAGCACCGATCGGATAGAGCGTGGGCGATAACGGTGTCTTGATCGGCACGGCTACCCAAGGTTTGCCACCGAGATCAACGTTCTCTAAGGCATACTTGACCAGTTCGCGGGTATTTTCCCAGGGTACCTGCCAGTCTTGAATCAGGGGTTCCTTGTCGTTTTTTCGCTGCCAGGGAAGAAACCGTTCCCAGGTCCGCTCCCATTCGCAGTACCTCGTATAAAACCCAGAATTCCTTAGGGGCCGTGGGGCGTATCTTCGGAAAATCTGATAGGGCATCGATTCCGGGATATTCCAGAACCACTCCGGATCGTAACGGAAAATGTAATCTTTTGTCGTCAAGTAAACATCTGGCGTCCGCTGCATCAGCTTGTAAAACACCTCTCTGCGAACGATGTCGTCGGCGTATGGAACGTTGTCGGTGAATCGCGAGGTCATCAAATAAAAGCGATCGGCGGAAAAGAACAATCCCTCGACGAAATCGTTGTCGGCGTTTTCGGTCGCCAGTCGCATCGCCTCCAGATATTCATCTAATCCACTAAAAGCCGAGGTCCTAATGTGCACGTAACGCTTTGCCGACAATAATCTGATTTTCGCGCGTAATATGTAGCCCAATGTCCCATACGAGTTCGGTAAGGCGTGAAACAAATCGGTGTGACTGTCGTTCCCGTTACATAAGACGATGCGGCCATCGGGCAACAGTACCTCTGCCTCGATCAAACCGTCGTGCACGAACCCATACCGAAAGCCTGTCGATTCGATGCCGATGCCCACCGTTGCGCCGCCGACCGTTATGTGCTTCAGCTCTGGCGTGACAAGCGGCAACAAGCCGCGAGCCAGAGTGAAATCCACGACGCGTTCGTAGGTGGTTAAACCCTCGACATCCAGGGTTTTATTCTCGGTGTCAATACCGATGACGTTAACGAAATCGGAAAGAGAAAGACCCGAGGCGGCCCGGTCGCGGGGTGCATAACGAAAAAGGTTAGAGATCGTGCGCTTTTTTAGCCTGATCTTCCCGGTTTGCGGCTCGAGCTTGAGCTGGTCCCGCTTGGCGACGAAGGAATCCATGGCTTGTGCTTTATCCATCGGGCAGGTAGGAAGGTGTGGCCGGCGTGGGTGGCGGATGAATGTTTCATACGCCACTCCCGCTTGTCAAACAGGTCTGCCGCGAAAGCGCGGGGGTCTACTAGTTAGGTGCTTATCCCGCAGGCCCTCCGGCTGTGGCAGCCCTAACCGCGACCGGCCACGGCAGCGTGGCTGCCCAAAATCGCGGCAATCTGCCGCGGAGGGGTCAATTTTGACCCGAGCAGCTCAGTTCGGCGGTCGCCCCCTTTGGGGTCCTTGCTGACTTGTTTGGGCTATTTTTCCCATAAAACCCGCTCTTCTATCAACGGCACGGGCCCAACCCCGGCCATATCCGACGAATGGCATGTCTTTTGTATCCCGATGAGGGGTATGGAACCGATGCTCGATGGCATCTTTGGACTGACAGGCGGTCAGGCCCGGCTGGCGGCGGACTCTATACTTGGAACGCGAGTCGCAGCTGCCTTGCCCATCGAGCGCTCGCTCCATTTGCTGGACAAA
Source organism: Candidatus Muproteobacteria bacterium (assembly GCA_003251795.1). Classification (GTDB taxonomy): domain Bacteria; phylum Pseudomonadota; class Gammaproteobacteria; order Acidiferrobacterales; family SPGG2; genus SZUA-472. The sequence goes on along the minus strand of QKEI01000093.1, from coordinate 7,940 downwards.
AATCAGGAAATCTCCCGCGTACTGGGCCCGCGTTAGCAGTCGGGGGAGGCGTGAGCGGACCCTTATGGATGTAGACACCAACATCAGCGAGTCTCTGAGCAAACGGCTCAGCGATTACCAACAGTGGCGCGAAGGTCTTGTCGCCACGATTCAGAGTTACCAGTCCTGGATTGAACAGGAAGAGCTGGCTAACGGCGAAGACGATCTGCGCGTTTACGAGCTCGTCGACGCGCTGAAGGCTGACAAATTGACTGTTGCCATCGTCGGTGAGTTTTCGCGTGGCAAAACCGAACTGATCAACGCTATTTTCTTTGCCGACTACAAAGTCCGGCTGCTGCCGACGGAAGCCGGTCGCACGACTATGTGCCCAACCGAGCTGCGTTATGATCCGGACGTGCCAGCGTCGCTGAGGCTGCTTCCGATCGAGAGCCGTAGGGGCCACGAGACCATCGCCGAGCTTAAAGCCTCACCGACTTACTGGACTACCTTCCCGCTCGAGCTCGACTCTCCGGAACAATTAGCCGAAACATTTAAGGAGATTGTCAAGAATAAGCCGGTCAGCATTCCTGAAGCACAAGAGCTCGGTCTTTATGACCCAAGCTCTCCGGAAAGCGGCGCCAAAGTGACCATCCCCCTCTGGCGTCACGCTGTTGTCAATTATCCGCACCCGCTGCTACAGCAGGGGTTGGTTGTCCTGGACACACCCGGGCTTAACTCACTTGGTAGCGAGCCGGAATTAACCATGAGCATGTTGCCGAACGCGCATGTGATCATATTCGTGCTCGGGGCCGATACCGGCGTGACCAAGTCCGATATGCAGGTGTGGCAAGATCATGTGTGCGTGGCCAAGGGCGACAGCGACGCCGGGCGTATTGTCGTATTGAACAAAGTCGATACCTTGTGGGATGAACTACGGGGTGCGCACGCCATCTCCGCCACGATCTCGCGGCAAGCCCAGGAAACCGCCGCTGCGCTGGGCTTGAGCAGGAATCGCGTCTTCCCCGTGTCAGCGCAGAAAGGGCTGCTTGCCAAAATCAAGCAAGATGCGCAACTGATCGAAAGGAGCGGTCTGCCAGCGCTCGAAAACAAGCTTTCCGGCGACATCATTCCCGCCAAGCAGGCGCTCGTCCGCCAAAAGATCGTGCGCGACATCGGTGGCATCATCAAGTCCACTGCGGCCATGGTTGAAACTCGCCTCGCGGTCACCAAGGCGGAACTCAAGGAACTGCGCGGAGTAAGCGGTAAGAATCAGAGTGTGATCGAAAACATGCTTACAAAAAAGAGCAAGGATCAGGCGGACTATGACAAGAAATTGCAGGGCCTGGAAAATACCAAGCAGGTGCTTGGTGAACAGGTGCGCCTGTTGCTCGACTACCTAAGCATGGAGGCATTCGATACGCTAATCGCTAAGACGCGACAGGATATGAAGGGAAGTTGGACTACGCATGGATTGAAAGGGGGGATGAAGACGTTTTTCGAAGGCACCATAGCGACCATGGACAAGGTTCACAAACACACTGAACGCATGAAGGGATTGGTAGAAGCCATATACAAGCAGTTCCAGGTTGGACATGGCCTCGCCAAGATCAAGCTAGAGAGCTTTGCCTTGGATCCGTATTGCAAGCAACTCAAACGCCTGAATAAAGAGGCTGAGGTCTTTAGGAATAGTCCATCCATGGTCATGACGGAACAGCACTTCGTCGTCAAACGGTTTTTTATCACGCTCGTTAGCCGTACCCGTCAGTTGTTCGACGAATGCAACAGAGACGCCGCTGCCTGGAGCAAGGCCGTCATGTCACCGGTGTTCGCCCAAATTCGCGAGCACAAAGTCATGATGGATCAACGTATGGAGAATCTGAAGAAAATCAACCGCAGCGTGAAGCATCTGAACCAACGCATTGCTCAGCTCGAGGCTACCAAAGCGAAATTAGAGAGCCAGCAACAAGTTAACCGCGACATCCTCTCGAAGATCAGCGAACCGCTGCCGGAGCACGGTGGATCGTTGGCGGAAGAAGATGTGCCGGCGATTCGTGGCGTTGCCTAACGATGACGAATCGCGTCAGTGCCGATGAATAACCGTTTATCTTGCAGATCGCACCGTTAGTCTGCACAGCTATGTACCAGAGCATGCGCCTCAGTGAATGCGTTGAAGATCATATCTTTAGTTGCTGTGCGAGCTTATACGAAGCGCTGGAATGCAAAACCCTATCCCGCACACGTGATCATCGCCCATACGGGCACCGTGCAAACCTGAAAAGAGTGTCTACAATAATTCTGTGGCCTCAAGTCGCTCAGTCTAGTTCCGTAATAGGAGGCAAGTAATGGCGTTAAAGAAAGAAACAGATCCGAAGAAGTATGTGATCTTGGCCGTGCTGTTCGGGGTGTTGTTCTATCAGTTGTTTGTCGGCTTCTTCTGAGCTCGAGGGTTGGCGATCAACTATCGATTGCCGCCTTTCCCGTAGCTCTATTCAACGCCCCGTCACACTCTAATCCGTCAAGAAAGGGCTGCGTCACGCAGCCCTTTCCTATGATAGCAACATCGTTATCACGGCCGGCGCGCGTTATTGGCAAAGACGGGCGATAATCGCTTGCAGGGCGGGCTCCTGCTTTTCAATACTGCGAACGAGCGCAAATTGATTACGCGCACGCTCCAGATTGTGTTGCTTGTGGGCCGTTCTGAAGTATGTGTCACCTTCCAGGTAGTCTGTAAGAAAACGGACCCCCGTCTCCAAGCTCACGAGTTTGCCGGCGAATGGCAACAGGTTAAGCTCCTGCTCGTTAAATAGTGGCGCCGTTTCCGCCAAGTAGCCATGTGCTAACGCCTCAAACACGGGCAGGCGCACGTAAACGCGCTCCAGCTCACGCTCGTCCTCACTGCTGGCGCTGCCGGCAGTTCTCACTAAATCGCCAAAATCATGCAGTAGCAACCCCGGCATCACGGTATCAAGATCTATGACACAAAGCGCTTCATCGGACACCGTGTCGAACAATACGTTGGTGATCTTTGTGTCGTTGTGTGCAATACGCTGGCGCAGCGCACCCTGCGCCTGCAACTCCACGAACGTGTGCGCCAACGCCATACGTTCGCCAGCGAAATCGATTTCTTTCTGAGCAGTGGTGACGCGACTGCAGGCGTCTGCGTCAATTGCCTGCCGCAGTCGCTCGTAACGCCTCGGCGTATTGTGAAAATCGGCAATGGTTTCATGTAGCCGCGGCCCAGGAAAATCGGCGAGCAGTCGCACAAAATGACCGAACGCTCTCGCTGCACGCCGCGCTAGCGCTGGTGAATGGACGATGGCGTACGAACGTACACCCTCGATGTACAACCAGGTGCGCCAATAAGCGCCCTCTTCATCGCGCAAATACGGGCGACCGTCACGCGTATGAACCAGGTTAAGGACGCGGCGTGAGATATCCGGGTATTGCTCACTTTGCAGTTTCGCGCACAGGTGGCGAACAACGCGCTCGATGTTTTCCATCAGTCGCGGCGGATCGCGAAAAACATGCTGATTGATACGCTGATGTATATAGCGCGAACGACGGCCGCTATCCGCATAAGTCACGAGGTAGGTGTCGTGAATATGCCCGGCAGTCACAGAGGCTACCTCGATTGGGCGACCGGCAATGTCGAATTGGCGACCGAGGGCATATAGCTCTGCGGCAAAGTCGGCCGCACCAGAGCCTGTTGCGTCTTTAGGCAACTAACTGGTCCCTCGGCTACGAGCGTTACACCGATGTGACGCTATTCTTCCGGTTCCCAGCCGAACTCTTCGACAATATGGAATAGATCGGTCTCGGAGACGATACCGACGGGCTCGTCATTTGCCTCGACGACGACACGGCGCACCTTGTTCTCCACCATGGTCTGCGACACCATGGGCAGGCTAAGATCCGCGGCAACCGTGATCAAAGGCTTGCTAGCGATCTCGCTAACGTTGACGTTGGCCGCAGACTTATTGGCACCGACGATCTTCATAACGATGTCACGCTGAGTCATGATTCCCCATTGGCCGCTGCCATCCGGCTGCACCAGTACTGAGCTGATGTTGTTCTGCCGCATTTCGTGCATCGCCTCTTCCACGGTCGCCGAGGCGGCAACGCTCTTGATAGGAGACATGATTCCGGCGGCCGTCATCGGCCGGCGTCCTGATGCCCTCATCGCTTCCATCGGGTTGGCGACACGTTGGGCCTCGCGTTCCTTGCGTTCCTGCTCCAATGCTTCACGCCGCTCCTGCTCGAAGCGCGCCAGATCATCGGCATTGCCCGTTATCTTGGCGGTTAAGGCATCGCCGAACGCGCTGGTGGACACTGTATGTGCACCAGGCATCAGGCGAGCGAAATCGTAAGTCACAAACTTTTCACCGACGACCTTAGGATACGCTGCATTAATCAAATCGGCCGCTTCGTTCCATCCCATATATTCGAGCATCATCGCGCCCGATAACAACAGCGAGCTTGGATTCACCTTATTCTGATTGGCATACTTGGGCGCAGTACCGTGGGTAGCCTCGAAAACCGCTACTACATCGCTGATATTGGCTCCTGGCGCGATGCCGATGCCCCCGACTTCGGCGGCCACGGCGTCTGACAGGTAATCACCGTTGAGATTCATAGTCGCCAGGACGTCGAACTCACTAGGACGCAGCTGCAGCAATTGGAAAATGACGTCGGCGATGCGATCTTTAATGACGACCTTGCCAGGCGGCTGCTTGCCGCCGAACTCGCTGTAAAGCGCTTCCTCCGTGATCGTATGCTCGCCGAATTCCTCTTTGGCGAGCTCATAGCCCCAGTTGCGGAAAGCACCTTCGGTGTACTTCATAATGTTGCCTTTATGAACCAAGGTCACGCTTTCGCGGTTGTGGTCAATGGCAAACTGGATGGCCTTGCGTATCAGGCGCTTGCTACCGAAGGGACTGATCGGCTTGATAGCGAGGCCGGCATCTTCAAAAAACTGCGCACCCAACTGCTCACGCAGAAAACCAGCTAACTTCTGATTTTCCGGCGTCCCGCTGGCGTATTCGATGCCGGCATACACGTCCTCGGTATTCTCTCTGAAAATTACGACGTCGACTTCCTCGGGTTTGCGCAGCGGCGAAGGTACACCCTGGTAGTAGCGCACAGGCCGTACGCAAGCATACAGATCGAGCGTCTGGCGCAGCGAAACGTTAAGTGATCGAAACCCGCCACCCACGGGTGTAGTCAAGGGTCCCTTGATGGCGATGGTGAGATCCTTGATGGCATCCAATGTTTCCCGCGGAAAGTAGTCACCATCATAAAGCCCTGCGGCCTTCTCACCGAGATAGAGCTCACACCAGTGTATCTTGCGTTTCCCGCCATAGGCCTTCTCCACCGCCGCATTCCAGACGCGCAGACTGGCCTTGGTAATATCCGGACCGATGCCGTCGCCTTCGATGAATCCGATGATCGGATTGTCGGGCACCTGCAGCGTTCCGTTGACCGTGGAGATCTTCTTGCCGCCTTGCGGTAGTTTGATGTGCTTGTACGTCATCCCCTGCTCCTGGGTGTGCTTCGTCGTTCAAGGAAAACGCTAGTATTACCCCGATCAGCGATGCAACGCCAGGGCCTTGTTTGACGCAGATCAACTAGTTCAGGATGGCGCTAAGCGCAGCACGCGGAGGCAGTGCTCGAGGTGAAACAGTCACTGAATCGCCAGGCTCGGCAAGTACGATGCTCAGCGGTGAATGCAGGATCGGCCACTGGCCTTTAAGCACATTGCGCGGAGCGTCTCCGTCGAACGCGAGATAGCTGTACTTGCCATAATGCGAAAGCTTGCGCGCCAGACCGGCGAAGGCCTGCGGGTTATCGCAAGCGAGCCACACGAGGGCATGATTCGGATTGCCGACCTGGCGGGTAGCGATCACCACCGCCTCGCTTGCGCGCGGTACCCACCGCTGGCCGATTCTGACACCATCCGTTGCTGCCAACGACACATCCTGTCCTGCTAAAGCCTGGGTCACCTGTGCGAGAAAGAGATTCCGCCAACCAAGGAGGAAGACCGCTCGATCTGTCGGCAGGTCAGCCAACGTATCGTCCCAGCGCCACTCTATTTCGGCGTCACTGCGCCACTGCGTAACTAGGGCCCGGTATTTCTCACGTACGGGCACAGGTGCTGCTGTCGGCAACACCATGAGCACACGCTCGGCGCCATACAGCTGTCCGAGCGAGGCGGGAATCTCCTTGCGATCGAGACGCCGAAATACGTCGAATTCGGGGTCGACCTGTAGCATCTCAGGACGTTTCGGCGAAATCAGCCTGAAAGCCTTCGACTTCTGATCGATGGTTATGATCCTGCGCACAGGTGCACTCTGTCCCTCGAAGTAAACCACGAACGGCACGGATAGCCGATATGCAGGACCGGATTGCGCTTGCACGAGCTTGCCCCTCAAATCAAACCCACCATTGCCGCGCTCGACCATGACATCCCGCACTTGCAGTTGCGGGGCACCTGACCTCTGAATCCACTGGCTAAACTCTGCCCGCAAATCGAGATTGCTTGCCTGGGAAAACGCCTGTTGCACATCGGTATAGCCGGCTCGTTGGTAACGTTTGTTCTCGTAGAGGCGGCGTAGCGCATCGACAAATGCACGATCTCCTATTTTCAGTCTCAGCATGTGAAAAAACATCAAGGTCTTACCATAACCCACGGCCTGTTCAAGATCGCCGTGACCACCGACAAAGGATGATAGGGGAAAGTCCTGACTCTGTGAAACGAAGTCAGCATATTTCTGTAACACGTCGCGTCGGTAGACGGCCCCCTCGCCACGTTGCTCCTGTATCAGATGATCTGCCAGGTAAGCTGTGAGCCCTTCACTCCAGTTCCACCCTGGTGCCACGTAGACACTGTTGCCCCACCAGTTGTGCACAATCTCGTGCGGATAGGACGAGTAAAGTATGAATGGCAACCGTATGATGCGCGATCCGAGCAGCGTGAAAGAGGGCATGCCATAACCGCTTTGCCAAGAATTCTCCACCAGGGCAAATTTTGCGTACGGATAGCGCCCGAGTAAGCGACTGTACAGGTCTATATACTTTACCGTGGCGCCAAGATAGTCCTGTGCCAGATTCTCATCGGCTGTTCGTAGAAACACCTGTGCCGTGTAACTGCCAGTCTGGCGCGAGTAAGCGTGAAAGCGCCCGGCAACGAGATAAATTTGCTGCTGTGGCTTGGCTTCACTCCAGCGGGTGCGGACTCTGCCGCTGCGAGAGGGTAAGACACCCGACACCCCCTGACTGATCGCCTGCCAACCAAGAGGAAGATCGATCTCGAGCTCGAAGGTAACAAGCGTGTCATCAAAACTTGGGTACCAGGCGCTGTCGCCAGCAAGAAAAATGCCCTCAGTCGAGACCGATGGTGGTGTCGCATCGTGTATGTTGTCGTTTCGCGCCGCAGATAACTTCATGCTGCCACGGTAATCAAGCGTGACTTGCCTCTGGCCTGCGGGTAGCTGCAACTTGAATCGCGCCGCCGCTACCGCTCCCCCGGGGCCATTGAGGCGCGTCAAAATCACATGCGGATCACGCGTTACCGGACGCAAGCCCGATCGCAACCAAAAAATGTACGCCCGTTCAGGCGTTGGCGGATCTGCGGCGAATGTGATGGTATCGCGTGCCTCGATTGTTGCGTCGGCGGGATCGAGTGTTACGACGAGTTCATGATGCGCGTCACCCTGCGCAAGCGCCGTACTCGCCAGCGTGACCAGCGCTAGCCATATTACAGTGGCACTGAGGGCGTGGCGGTGCGGCGCTGCGGCACAACAAGCGTTTATCCTTCGCATGCCCCGCATACAGTGCCATAACGCTGCATGCCTTCGCCAGCGTTCCGGGAAAGCATACCCATATCAGGTTAAAATGTTGCTGCATTTTAACGGACCATAGCCAAGACATGTTTCTATACCTCGTGCGACGACCGGTGATGCTAA
>QKEI01000092.1 GCA_003251795.1 Candidatus Muproteobacteria bacterium | reverse complement strand
TGCGGCGCATTGCCGAGATCGCCTGGCAGGTCAATGAACGCACGGAAAACATCGGCGCACGCCGTCTGCATACGGTCATGGAACGCCTGCTCGAGACGATCTCTTTCGAGGCCGCTGATCGTTCTGGAGAAAGCGTCACCGTTGATCGCGCGTATGTTGAGGCACATCTGTCGCAGTTGGCCGGCAACGAAGATTTGGCGCGTTACATCCTTTAGGCCAAGGCCGTTCTCGGGATGCGACGCTTGAAATTTTGGCGCCCGTCCCCACCTAAAAACCCAAGCGATGTGACTAGCTGCCGCCAAAGCAGGCGTCGCGCGACGCTGTCGCGTACGTAAATCATTGTCACATCATGTGGGCAAATCTAAAGGAGGTAGTCATGGCAAACTTAATACCTTGGAAGGCCGAGCGACGCGCGTTTCCGTGGCTCGATGAGGATTTCGACAATATGTTTGAGGGTTTCTTCAGGCCACTGCGTGCGCTAGAACAGACTCCGCGGGGCGCGTTGATCCCCGCTGTCGACGTCAGCGAAGACGATGAGCAATACCTGGTCCGCGCTGAGCTGCCGGGTGTCAAAAAGGATGACATCAGTGTCACGTTGGAGGAGGGTGTTCTGCACATCAGCGCTGAGACCAAGAGCGAGCAGGAAGAAAAGCAGGGCGGCCGCATAATTCGGCAGGAACGCCACTATGGCAAGTATGTGCGAAGCCTCCGGCTTGTGAATGCAGTCGATGAACAGAAGGTTAAGGCTAAGTACAAGGATGGTGTGCTTGAGCTCGTGTTGCCAAAGAGCGAGTCGGTGAAACCCAAGCAGATCACCGTCGAAGGTGAATAACCGCTCGACACGCTGATCGGGTAGTATTTGGCAAAGGCCGCTTCGGCGGCCTTTTGTTTTTGTGATCCCCTGCTTTGGGTTCGACAGGGCACCGGCCGCGGCGCCCGTCGCTGCCCCCTAAAGGGTTGGGCGGAATCCTGACTTTGCCTGCGAAATGCGGTAAGTTGCACGCGCGACATCTGTATAGTCAACCCGTTTCCCCGGTGCAGCAGGTATAGGGGATGGGAAGGAGAATATGACGATTTCTGCAAAGCAGGCCGCCGAACGCGCGCAGATCCTTACCGAGGCACTGCCTTATATTCAGCGCTTTCGTGGCAAGACTATTGTCATCAAGTATGGCGGCAACGCTATGGTCGATGACAACCTGAAACACGGTTTCGCGCGTGACGTCGTGCTAATGAGTCTGGTGGGCATGAACCCAGTCGTCGTTCACGGGGGCGGTCCGCAGATAGGCAGCTTGCTCGAACGCCTCGGCAAGGAGATCCGCTTCGTCGAAGGTATGCGCGTAACGGACCGCGAGACTATGGATGTTGTAGAAATGGTGTTGGGTGGATTGGTTAACAAGGAGATCGTCAACCTTATCAATCAGCACCGCGGCAAGGCTGTCGGCCTCACGGGTAAAGATGGCGGGTTGATTCGCGCGAAGAAGATCATGTTGAAGAATGCGCCTGCCAAGGAGAAGCTGCCGAGCGAGATCATCGATATCGGTCACGTCGGGGAGGTAACGGGCATTGATCCGGAGATCGTGAAATTGCTCGATACACGCGATTTCATCCCTGTCATAGCACCCATCGGCGTAGGTGAGGATGGACAGACTTATAATATTAACGCCGATACGGTGGCGGGAAAGCTAGCGATAACCCTGCAAGCCGAGAAACTGATTCTGCTGACCAACACTACCGGCGTGCTCGCCAAGGATCACACACTGCTTACTGGTCTATCGGCTAAGCAAGTCAATGGGCTGATCGAGGATGGCACAATACACGGCGGCATGCTGCCGAAGGTACGTTGCGCGCTCGATGCGGTTAATAGCGGTGTACGTTCGGCACATATCATCGATGGACGGGTGCAGAATGCCGTGCTGCTAGAGATCTTTACCGATCAGGGCGTAGGCACGCTGATTAAAGCCTAAGACCCCGCTCTCCTCCTTAGCGCCCTCCCTTGGGCCGCCGAAGCAATCGAAAATGCCGGCCTACGCCAAGCAGGTGGTGGCCCTTGGGCGCTCAACCGAAGCGCGTCTTGAATGCCCACACGGCAATGATGGCGAGTGCGGCAAAGACGACGCCGTAGACAGATGCCCAGATACGGTACCTGCGTACCAACTGTGTTTGCGGGTAGGCCGACAGCAGGTAGGGACGGCGGCTGTCGGCAGGCCGGGAGAGTACATTGATGCCTTCGATAAAGTGGGCGTTTTGTTGGCGACGGGCCTTATTCACCTCGCGTCGTGCCTGGCTGCGTACCAGCGCCCATTCTTTCTGGTCGATCTTGCCGTTCTGGTCAAGATCGAAGCGTTCTTTTAGCAGCGCTTGATCGGCCTTCCACTGTCGCAGTAGCTCCCGCACCTCCTCATCGACGGTGGGTTGACTGGCGTGGCTACCGAGATTGCGCAACAAGCCGATGGCGTAGATATGATCACGCGGGTTAATGCGTTCCTCGGTGAAACGAAGGCGTTCTCCGCTGCGGTGTTTGGCGAGAAACTGTACAACTTGAGCAGGCTGGCGCGCAAAGCCGATGAGATCGGCGTGCGAGTTCCACACGTCCTTGTGTTTGGGGGTGATCTCCGCTCCCACCGGGTCAACGGCAACGCGACCGGTGTCGTCTTCGAGCCAGAACACATCCGTGCTTTGGCCGCTTTCAATCGCGACCCAACGCTGCCGTGTGCGACCAGCTTCTTCATAAGTCTCCTGCCGCTCGACGCGATAGCGATACCACACGCACGGTAACCCCGAAAGCGGCGCGATGATCGGCTCGCCATCCATCTGTTGACCCGTACCCTCGAGCTCTACATAGCCTTGATGCGCGGAACGGGCCTTGGCGGTTGGGATATCCTCGATCGTGCGCGCGCGCTCCAGGCTACGCCAGGTCTGCCAACTGAAGAAGGTTGCGCTGGTCGCGAGCGCGGTGATGCCTGCACCGATTACGGTGGCATCGCCGCGAGCAATGGCGTGACTGAGTTGCACGAACCACGAGTGCACGTGGCCCTTCCTTAAATATGGGCGCTCGCTAGTTGCTGAACAACGCCTTGACGTTGACGTCGCGGAGCTCCGCCTTCTCGAACTCCAACAACTTACGCGGGCCGAAATTGAATACGCGTGCGACCACGGTATCAGGGAACTGATCGATTCTTATGTTGTTGGCGTTGACGCTGTCGTTATAGAACTCGCGACGGTCCGCGATCTGTGCCTCGAGCTGGGAGATGCGGTTCTGCAAGTGCTGAAATTGCTCGTTGGCACGCAGCTCGGGATAATTTTCCGCCACTGCGAACAGGTTGCCCAATCCCAATCGCAACTGTGTCTCGGCGGCACCTAGCGCGCCGACGTCGCCGCTCTCTCTTGCACGCGCCACCATGGCTCGCGCCTGGGTAACCTTCTCCAGCACGTCCTTCTCGTACTTCATGTACTGCTTGCAGGTTTCGATCAGCTTCGGCAACTCGTCATGGCGTTGTTTCATAAGTATGTCGATGTTCGACCACGCCTGCGAGACGTTGTGCTTGAGCCGAACCAGGTTGTTATAAATCATTACTACATAGAGAATTATGACGATCAGCGCGCCCCAAAAAACGTATGTGCCGATACTCATCTGACCCTCCCGCGCATGTCCCAAGGCATCGAACCCAGTCTACGATTAACTATAGTCCACCCACCCGGCCTCGCTAAGTCGCGCACCGTACCGGAGCCGAGATAATTCAGAGGCTTACAGACGCTGACGGCGACTAGAGGGGTTGGGGCGGAGCTAAGCCACACGCCCGGCGCTGACACGGTCGAGACCCGCACCGTCACGGTAGCACTTTGTCTCCCGGTAGCCGTGGCGTTGCATGAGCTGAGCGACGGCGAGGCCTTGATCATAAGCGTGCTCCAGTAATAGCCAGCCGCCACGGTGCAGATGCTGCCGCGCGTACCGGGTAACGTGGCGAATGGCATCGAGGCCGTCCGGGCCAGCAATGAGCGCGCACTCAGGCTCGAAGCGCACATCACCGAATCTAAGGTGCGCATCATCGCACCGGACGTAGGGAGGATTACTTACGATCAAGTGGGCGTACTCGGCGGCAAGCGGTGCGAACCATTCACCGGCGCGCAGCTGTACATGCTCCAACCCGTTTGTGAGGGCATTTTGTCGCGCGATGCGCAGCGCCGAGGGCGAACAATCCGTAGCGATAATGCGGCAGCGCGGACGCTCCTTCGCCAGCGCTAACGCAATGGCACCACAGCCGGTGCCTATATCGAACAGCGTTAACTCGCTATCCTCAGGAATGCGCGCGAGCGCTTGTTCGACCAGCAATTCGGTCTCGGGGCGCGGTATCAGCGTATCGTGCGAGACCGTAAGTTCTAACGACCAGAACTCACGTGTGCCTCGCAGGTAGGCCACCGGCTCACCGCGCCGGCGGCGCTCGATGAGTGTCTTCAGTCTGCGGCGCTGGGGCGGGCCTAAGCGCCGCTCCGGGTGAGCGAGCAGCTCGGCACGGCTGATGCCGGCCACATGCATAAGCAATACCTCGGCATCGAGTCGCGGGCTTGTGCTCGCACGCATGAGCGCAACCGTCGCGGACCTCAGGGCGTGTGCGATAGTATGTTGCTGACCCAAGCTATCGACCATAATCGTGGTATATCTCGCCAGCTACTTTTATCCCGGTCGTGTGCGCAAGCGTGTCGCGATTTTCATGCGTTCATGGTTGCGAGCAGATCCGCCTGATGGGCAGCGACCAATGGCTCGATGAGCTCATCGAGCTGACCGGCAAGAATTTGCTCGAGCTTGTACAGCGTGAGATTGATACGGTGATCAGTGACCCGGCCCTGGGGAAAATTATAAGTACGAATGCGTTCCGAGCGGTCACCGCTACCGATCAGGCTCTTGCGGGTCGCCGCTTCTGCCTCCCTTTGTTTACGGCGTTCCGCTTCCAGTAGGCGTGCACGCAACACCGCCATGGCACGCGCCTTGTTCTTGTGCTGGGAACGGTCATCCTGGCACTCGACCACCACGCCGGAAGGCAGGTGCGTGATACGCACAGCCGAGTCGGTGCGATTAACGTGCTGACCGCCAGCGCCGGACGCACGGTAGGTATCGATCTTCAGGTCCGTCGGGTTGATATCAATGGCGTCCACCTCGTCGGCTTCCGGCATGACGGCTACGGTGCATGCCGAGGTGTGAATGCGGCCTTGTGCCTCCGTGACCGGGATGCGTTGCACACGGTGTCCGCCGGACTCGAACTTGAGCCGCGAGTAAGCGCCACGGCCGATGATACGAACAATAATCTCCTTATAGCCACCGAGATCACTCGGGCTTTGACTTATGATTTCCACCTTCCAGCCGCGTTGCTCGGCGTAATAGCTGTACATACGAAACAGGTCTGCGGCAAATAGCGCTGCCTCGGTGCCACCGGTACCCGCGCGTATCTCCAAAAATGTATTGCGGTTGTCATTCGGGTCAGTCGGCAACAGCAGCTTGCGCAAACCCTCCTGCAACTGTTCGATCCGCACTTCAATACGACCAATCTCTTCCTGTGCCATGTCTCGTATGCTGCTGTCGGTATCGGCCAACATGGAGCGGGCGGCCTCCAGCTCCTCGCGCGCCTGACAATAGTCTTGATACTGCTGCACCACTGGACTGATCTCGGCGTATTCCCTTGAGAGCTGACGAAAGCGCGTCTGATCCCCAATCACCTCGGGTTTGGCCAAGAGCGCGCTTAATTCTGCGTCGCGTTCGACAAGCTTTTGCAGCTTGATCTCGATGGCGGGGTTCAAAGCTCAGTCTTCCTCGGGCAGATTGAGCAGTTTGCCGAGACTCGCTAGTGGGGTATCGTCCTCGTGCTCCGCCTGGCGTAAGGCCGTCGTCGGAGCATGCATCAACTTGTTGGTCAAGGCATGCGCGAGCCGTGCCATAACTACCTGAGGATCCTCACCGCGTGCTAGCCTGCGGCGTGCGCGTTCCAGCTCTTGTTCGCGCACGGCATAGGCGGTCTCGCGTAGCGCGCGGATTCTGGGTACGGCCTCGAGCGATTTCAGCCAGCGCATGAAACGCGTGACTTGTGTGTCGATAATGTTCTCGGCCTCTCTGGCTGCCTGCAACCGTGATTGCAGATTTTCGTGCACGACATCCTTGAGGTCATCGATGGTGTAGAGGTAGATATCACTCAAATCACCCACCTCGGTCTCGATGTCACGCGGTACTGCGATATCAACCATGAACATGGGCCGGTGGCGGCGTAGCTTCAGGGCGCTTTCTACTGCGCCCTTGCCGAGGATCGGCAGTTGGCTCGCGGTTGACGAGATCACGATGTCCGCCTCGCTCAGTCGCGGCGGCATTTCCGCCAGCGAAATCGGCATTGCGCCCAGCGGGTCCGCCAACGCGCGTGCGCGCTCAAGTGTCCGATTCGCAATGATCATACGGTGTACACCCTGCTCCCTGAGGTGGCGCGCACAAAGCTCAATCATGTCGCCGGCGCCGATCAGTAATGCTGTCTTTTCGGACAGTTGGCTGAAGATCTGCTTTGCCAGAGTGACGGCAGCGTAAGCCACGGACACCGCGCTGGCACCGATCGCAGTATCTGTGCGCACCCGCTTAGCAACTGAGAACGTATGCTGAAACAGCCGGTTAAGGAACTTGCCAGTCGCCCCCGCGCCGTGCGCGGTAGCAAACGCTTCTTTCATCTGTCCCAGTATCTGTGGCTCGCCCAGTACCATTGAATCGAGCCCGCAAGCGACGCGAAACGCGTGGCGCACGGCGTCGGCACCCCGGTGTTTATAAAGATACGGGCGGATGTCGATGGCCGCGGGCTGGTAATTGTCCCAGAACCAGCGAATGGCATGATCGCCATCGTCGCCTGACAAGCTGCAGTAGAGTTCCGTGCGATTGCAGGTCGAGAGAATCGCCGCTTCCACGGCTGTGCCGTTGGTAGTAATGTCGCGCAATGCATCTACGACATCTTCGGCCGCGATCACCGTTTGTTCGCGGATCTCGAGTGGCGCCGTCTTGTGGTTGATACCAGAGGCGAGTAAATGCATGAGCGTGGACTGCTTGGCGTTGCCTAGGTTGGATTTTGTACCCTGCGCCGGGGCTGTCAAGCGTCTCACGACCTGGCTACCGCTTGTCGGACCGCGCGCAATACCTCCCAACTGAGCCAGATCGTTAATCCCAGCAAGGCGGCACCAAGCACGAACAACAGCCAGTTTGCGCCAGCCCACCAGAGTTCCAGTTGCCAAAGCAAGGCCCAAGTTCCCACCGCCAATAGCAGCATCGCCGGTACAACTACAGGCCAGGGTACGTGTCCTTGTCGGCGTAACGCCAATGCGATGAGCGTGAGCCCTGCCACCGCCAGCACTTGATTCCAGTAGCCAAAGAGCGGCCATAACGCGAGCGCCCCCTGTCCATGACCGTCGTAGAGCGCGAAGGCGGCAACCAGAAGGAGTGTCGTGAGTAGGGCGGCACGCTGATCACCCAGCCCTGGCAGGCGGCAGCGTTGCGCCAAAGCGACCAGCAACTCTTGCTGCAGCCGAATGCCAGCATCGAGCGTAACGGCAATCAAGCCTATGATGACGAAGGCGGCGAACATGCGAGCGAAGTCACCAGGGATTGCCAAAGCCTGGGCAAAAAACGCAAAACCATCGATATACAGCCCGGCAAGCTTGGGTAAACTTTGTACGCCCTCCCATGACCTGTAGAAAGTCGTCCACTCCTGCGCTGTACTGAAACCGGCGACAGCAATGAGAATCACGCTGAGCGCCAACACACCCTCCGCCAATGCGACGCCGTAACCGACGTATCGTGCATCGGTTTCATGGGAAAGTTGTTTGCCGGTCATGCCCGTGGCAAACAAGAGATAGAACCCGGCGATGGCGCCAGAGGTGAGTGTCACAAAGATCCACGGCATCACGCCGGGACCCCCGGCAGGCGTATTGAAATTCGGCGCGACGATCGTCGGGTGCCGCGCTGCCATTGCGATGAATAGCAGTGTGAGCAATACCCCTGTGTGTAAGGTGACAAGATAGCCTCGAGGCTGCATAACCTTCCACACAGCTTGGCGTGTCACGTAGTACGTGCTCGCCAAGAGAAGAATCAGCCAAACTACAGTGGCGTCGAACGACAACAGCGAATGACCACGGATATCGATGTTGAGCGCACCCGAAAATGCGAAAAGCAATTTGCTGAACAACCACAAGGTGAGCCAACTGACAACAAGCGCCACGAGCGATACCGACAGCACGGTTGTGCCCGTGCTTCGGTACAGAAAGAGGCTAATTCCCATAGCGATGGCGATCTGCACCCAGAAGGGCGCTACTGCTGCTGGATGGGTCGCGAGCAATTCCGCGCCGAGCCAGACGAGTACGGCGTTGACCAGTAGCAACAACGGCAAAGCCAACGCCAAGAACAGCGTGGCTGCGTGCGAGCCCATGTAAGCGACGGCGAGGTCCGGTAGCGGTTGTGCGTTATGGCGCACCGCGAGCCACAAGCTGCCGAGCGCGTAGGTTCCACCGGCTACAGCGGTACCAGCTACAACCCACAGAAATGCGGGAATCCAGCCCCAGATGACCGCAACACCGGTGCCCGCGAGCGTGGTGGCACCCGCGACGATGGCGAAATGATGGCCAAAGACGACGTGCTTGCTGGTCGCGAAGAACTCGATATCGTCTGCGCGTTCGTAGGCTGGTGTACTATAATTTGCCTGTAGGCCAAATACCCACAACGCCAGCAGCTTTGAGTAGAAGCGATAGCCCAGGACCAGCACGATCGCTGCAACAATCAACAAGAACAGTGAGATCATTTCTGGTTCCCGTCTAGACGCATGCGCAAACGGTTGCAGGCAGACATAGGTGCTGGTTGCAACGTCATGTCATATATTGGAAACTGATGAACGGGCCCAACGTACTACGCATATGGGCAGTTATCAATTTCTCGTGAGTTAGTTCGGCCATATCTCGTGAAACACCATCATCATAGATCTTTATGCAAGACCTTGGCGCTACTGCTAGCAGCGCCAGCCGCCATTTTCCTGGGCGCCTGTGCGGCGAGCAACCCCGTAATGGGTGAAGACCACGCTACTGGTTCGCAGTCAGCGAGAACGGAGCACAACAGCCCGGAGGCGAGCAGCGCAGCGGCACCGAGCGCGACCCTGAGCGAGGACGTGTTGTTCGATATCTTGGTCGGTGAGATTGCCGAGCAGCGCGGTCAGTACGATGTCGCTGTCTCCAGCCTGGCGCGCGCGGCCGAGAGCACGCGCGATCCGCGTCTGGCAGAACGCGCCACCTACGCGGCGTTGCATGCCAAGCAGTATACCGAGGCACTGAGCAGCGCCAGGTTATGGGTAGAGTTGCAGCCGGACAGTCAGGCTGCCCATGAAACCGTCGCCACGATCTACCTGGAGCTCAACCAACCTTCGGTAGCACAGCGCCATTTTGCCAAGATGCTGGCGATTTCTACCTCGCCAAGCGCCCGCGAACGTGCGTACCGTCGGGTGGCATCGGTGCTCGGGCGGCAACCGAACCGCTCAGCTTCATTGGAGATCATGCAAGCGCTGGTGAAGCAGGACGCGAAAAATCCAGCTGCCCACTATGCCTTGGCACATCTGGCTGTACGTACAGACGACATGAACGTGGCGGTCGAGGCAGTCACGCGCGCCTTGGCGCTGAAGCCGGACTGGGATGAGGCAGCCTTGTTCAAGGCCGGCATACTCGTTTCGCAGAAGGATGCAGTCAAGGCGCAGGCGTTCTACGAAGCGTACATTGCGGAACACCCCAAGGCGAACTTGGTACGGCTCAACTATGCACGCTATCTAGTCGATCTCAAGCAGTGGGAAAAGGCCCGCGAGCAGTTCCTGAAGGTGCTGGAGCTCGCTCCCAATGACGCGGATACCCTTTACGCGGTCGGGTTGCTGTCATTGCAGATTAACAAGATCGACGACGCGGAGAAGTTTCTCAAGCAAACGCTGGAGCTCCGTCCCGACAACCAGCAAACGCGAATATATCTGGGACAAATCGCCGAGGAACGCAAAGACTATGCTGACGCGGCGCGTTGGTATAGTGAAGTCAGCGTCGGTGATCAGTATTTCGAGGCCCAGACCCGCCTCGGGATCGTTAAAGCGAAGCAGGGCGATATCGAAGATGCGCGAAAGCACCTGCAAAGCATAAAACCGCAATCTGATGCACAGCGTGCGCAGCTCTACATGGCAGAGGAGCAAATTCTGCGCGAAGCCAAGCAGTATCGCGAGGCACTCACGCTGCTTAACAAAGGTCTCGAAGAGTTGCCGACCAATAAGGATCTGCTTTATGCGCGGGCGTTGATCGGCGAAAAGCTTGATATGATGGACCTCACCGAGCGCGACCTGCGGGCCATCCTCAAACAAGATGCGGATAACGCACAGGCGCTCAACGCTCTTGGGTATACCCTTGCCGATCGCACCGATCGTCGTCAGGAGGCGCTGCAGTTGATTGAGCGTGCGCTGGTACTGAAACCCGACGACCCGTTCATCCTCGATAGCATGGGTTGGGTTCAATACAAGCTCGGCAACAACGAAGAGGCAATCAAGTATTTGAAGCGCGCGCTGTCGATTCGCAACGACGCGGAAATCTCGGCCCATTTGGGCGAGGTTCTGTGGGTAACTGGCGATCGCTCGCAGGCGCGCACGGTGTGGCAGAAAGCACTGAAAGATACCCCAGACAGCGACGTCTTGAACGGCGTCATCAAGAAATTCAATCCGTGAGAAGATCGCTGGTGGCGCTCCTCGTCGCGATGTTGGCGGGGTGCGCTACAGTCGGCGATCGTCCCGCCGTGAAAGATCCGCAAGCCGCTTGGCACGAACGCCAGGCGCAACTGTTGCCGCTCAAGGACTGGCGTATCCAGGGGCGTGTATCCGCGCGCACGACAGACGATGGCTGGCAGGCCTCGCTACGTTGGGCACGCAACGACTTGCGACACGAGATCGACCTGTGGGGACCTCTTGGCCGAGGTCACGTGCGCCTCAGTCAGGATAGCTCCGGCGCTGAATTGCGCGATGCCGACAACAATAGCTATTGGGCCAAAGATGGCGAGCAATTGCTATTCGACCGCACGGGTTGGTGGTTGCCATTGGATGGTCTCAACTTTTGGGTGCTGGGTCTGCCGGTGCCAACTCAGCCGAACACGCAAACACTCGATCAATGGGGCCGGCTAAAGCGGCTTCAGCAACTGGGTTGGGATATCGATTTCTTGCAGTACCGACGCGAGGGGAGTTACGACCTCCCGAGCAAGCTCTTTATTCGCCGCAACAACGAGGGTAACACCCGCACTGCTGCACAAGGCGACAGACCACCGCTGGAAGTGCGCCTCGCGATTGAGCGCTGGAACATAATGCCTTAGCCATGCAGACCTGGCCTGCCCCGGCAAAACTAAACCTGTTCCTGCACGTGACCGGACGCCGCCCAGACGGTTACCACTCTCTGCAGACCGTCTTTCAGTTCCTTGACTACAGTGACGAGCTCAGCTTTCGCGTCACCGCGGACGCTAAGATCGTGCGTGTCGCGCCTCTGCCGGGCGTGCCAGAAGATACAGATCTGACCCTGCGGGCAGCGCGACTGCTGCAGCAGGTGTCCGGCACGACACTGGGCGTTGAGATCAAACTGCGCAAGCAGATACCCATAGGTGGCGGGCTTGGGGGCGGCAGCTCAGATGCCGCGACCACGCTGCTGGCGCTGAACCATTTGTGGGGCTTGGGGGTGACGCGCACGGAGCTGCTGCGTATGGGTCTGCAATTGGGGGCTGATGTACCGGTATTCATTGGCGGTCAGGCCGCTTGGGCCGAAGGGGTGGGCGAGCGCCTTACGCCGGTCGAGCCTGAAGAGGCGTGGTACGTCGTGCTGGTGCCACCAGTGCACGTGTCAACCGCCGAGGTCTTTACCGAGCTCGGTTTGACAGCTTTTAGTGGTCCCATCACAATACGCGACTTCCACGCGGGCAGGGCAGGCAACGATCTTGAGCGTGTCGTGCGTCGGCGTTATCCGGAGGTCGATCAGGCACTGTCCTGGTTGGCGCAGTTCGGTCAGGCACGGATGACGGGATCAGGAGGCTGCGTTTACCTGAAAGTGGCCGAGGAGTCGGCGGGACGACGCATCCTTGCGCAGCGATTGCCCGGATTTGATGGATTCGTTGCCCGCGGAATAAACAGGCACCCATTGTTTGAAACGTGACACCGTTTGTCTATCACATTGGGGTGTAGCCAAGCGGTAAGGCACCGGATTTTGATTCCGGCATTCCCAGGTTCGAATCCTGGCACCCCAGCCATAACGCGCAACATACGTAACGCTCGGAAGACCGCTAGTGCCAGTCGATAATATGACCGTTTTCACCGGCAACGCCAATCCGGCATTGGCCGATGCCGTGACGCGTCGTCTAGGCATCCCTCTGGGCAAGGCCCTGGTTTCGCGCTTCAGTGACGGTGAGACCCTGGTTGAGATCATGGACAACGTTCGCGGGCGCGATGTCTTTATCATGCAGTCGACCTGTGCGCCAAGCGCCGACAACTTGATGGAATTGCTGGTTATGATCGACGCTATCCGGCGGTCTTCGGCGCATCGGATCACAGCGGTGATACCATATTTCGGCTACGCGCGGCAGGATCGGCGGCCGCGCACGGCGCGGGTGGCAATTACCGCTAAGCTTGTTGCCTCGATGATCACCGTAGCCGGCGCTAATCGGGTGCTGACTATGGATCTGCACGCCGACCAGATTCAGGGGTTTTTTGATATCCCAACCGACAACATCTACGCTTCACCGGTGCTGCTTGGGGATATTTGGAAGCACGAGTATGAGGATCTGTTGGTAGTGTCACCCGATGTGGGCGGCGTAGTGCGTGCACGGGCACTTGCCAAGCAACTTGAGAGCGAGCTCGCGATTATCGATAAACGCAGGCCACGTCCGAACGAGGCCAAGATCATGCATATCATTGGTGATGTTAACAACAATACTTGCGTGCTGATGGACGATATGGTCGATACCGGAAATACCTTGTGCGAGGCGGCTGCTGCGTTGAAACAAGAGGGCGCGAAACGCGTATTGGCGTACTGCACGCACCCAGTGCTATCGGGCAAGGCAGTAAAGAACATCAATAACTCGGTGCTCGATGAGCTGGTCGTAACGGATACGATACCGCTGCGTGACGACGCTCAGGCCTGCTCACGCATTCGCCAGCTGAGTATTGCCGAGCTGCTCGCCGAATCCATGCGCCGTATCGCAGAGGAAGATTCGGTCAGCTCATTATTTGTGGAATAACAGATACTGGCTGCCTGCCAGTAAATTGGAGATCGTTCAATGGCTACAAAATTTGAATTGACAGGCGAGAAACGCGCGGGCAAAGGCAGCTCAAGCAGTCGACGCCTGCGCCGCGGGGGCCGTGTGCCGGCGGTGCTTTATGGTGGCGCCAAGGATCCCATGATGCTCACTTTTGATCACGATGCGATTCACCATCACTTGGAGAATGAGGCCTTTCATACCTCGATCCTGACCGTCACGGTCGATGGTGAGGCCGACCAGGCCATCTTGCGCGACGTGCAGATGCATCCGCACAAGCCCAAAGTCATGCATATGGATCTGCAGCGCATCAGCGCGACCGAGAAACTGCACATGGAGGTCCCGATACACTTAGTTGGTGAGGATGTGGCGCCCGGGGTGAAATTACAGGGTGGCGTCGTGTCTCGCTTGATGGCGGAAGTGGATATTTCTTGTTTGCCGCATCAGCTACCCGAATTCCTTAGCGTCGACATCTCACACCTGAATATCGGCGACTCCGTGCATCTTTCCGATATCCCACTGCCGGAAGGTGTGACCATCACCAGTCTGGCTCACGGCGGCGAGGACTTGGCGGTGGCGACGGTCGCGACCGTGCGCATCGTTGAGGAGGAAGTGGTCGAAGAGGTGGCCGCCGAGGGTGTGGTGCCGGAGGGCGCAGAAGGCGAAGCCGCAGCAGCAGGTACAGCAGCACCGGCACCAGCGGCTGAGGATAGAGAACAAAAAGAGAAGAAGGACAAGAGAGACAAGAGCGACAAGGATTAGCCTATCTCGGACGATGGCCTGCCCGGTAGGGGCATGGCGGCAACGATGGCACCGGGCATCACCCTAATTGTCGGCCTGGGTAACCCCGGGACCGAGTACGCGGACACCCGGCATAATGCCGGGTTCCGTTTTATTGAGGCTCTGCTCGCTGATAGCAACACAACGCTGCGCAATGAGCGTCAATTTTCCGCGCGGCTCGGCCGCATCCAGGTGGCGGAGCGCGAGCTTTGGCTGATGATGCCAACGACCTTCATGAATCATAGTGGCGAGGCCGTCGCCAATTTTGCTCGCTACTATAAGATGTTGCCCGAGCACATCCTGGTGGTGCACGATGAGCTCGATCTACCTGTGGGAGCTGTACGTCTAAAGCTCGGCGGGGGTGACGGCGGTCATAATGGCGTGCACGATATCGCGCTTCAGCTCGGTTCGCCCGAATTTGTGCGCTTGCGCCTCGGCATCGGCCGCCCATCGCCCGGGGCGGATGCGATTTCCTATGTGTTGAAAAAACTGCCGGCGGCTGAGCGTGAGCTGCTCGATGCAGCCATACGCGCCGGGCTCGCGCACATCGGCGATATCGTGCATGGCCAATATCAAAAGGTGATGAATTTGCTCCACACCCATAGCAGTTGACGGAGCACGGCCAACCGGAGATCAATGGGTTTCAGATGCGGAATTGTCGGTTTGCCCAATGCTGGCAAGTCGACATTATTCAACGCGCTCACTCGGATGCACGTTGCGGCCGAGAACTACCCGTTCTGTACGATCGAACCGAACGTAGGCATCGTTGCTGTGCCGGACACGCGGTTGCAGCGAGTGGCAGAGATTGCCAAGCCCGAACGGGTGGTGCCAACGACCATGGAGTTCGTTGATATTGCCGGCCTAGTTGCCGGAGCCTCAAAAGGGGAGGGCTTGGGCAACCAGTTCTTAGCCCATATACGTGAAGTGGATGCTATCGCACATGTGGTGCGTTGCTTCGAAGACGAAAACGTAGTCCATGTCGTGGGACGCGTGGATCCGGTCGCTGACATAGCGACCGTCAACACCGAGCTGGCGCTGGCGGACCTCGATGTAATCGAACGCGCGCTCGCACGGACACGTAAGGCAAGCAAAGTGGGTGACAAGGACGCCGCCAAATTGAGCGAGCTGCTTGAGCGCGTGCAGCAGCAGCTAAACCAGGGTCAGTCAATACGGACCATGGACCTGGAGACGAGCGAGGCATTGTCGCTCAAGCCGCTGAATCTGTTAACCGCCAAGCCAGTGCTCTACATCGCCAACGTAAACGAGGCCGGTTTCAGCGATAGCGCGCGAGTAGAACTCGTGCAGCAGCTCGCGCAAACAGAGGGCACGCAGGTGGTGGCCCTGTGCGCGACGCTGGAAGCAGAGCTCGCCGATATGGACGCCGATGAGAAGCGGCTGTTTCTAGCCGATCTCGGCCTCGACGAACCGGGCCTCAATAGGGTTGTACGCGCCGGTTACCAGCTACTCGGTCTATGTACCTTCTTCAGCACGCAAAGCAAAGAGGTGCGGGCCTGGACGGTGTCTTGCGGTGCGACCGCACTAGAGGCCGCTGGTGCCATTCACAGCGATTTTGCGCGCGGCTTCATTCGTGCTGAAGTGGTCAGCTACGAAGACTACGTGCGTTACGGGGGCGAGCACGGTGCCCGTGACGCTGGTAAGTCAAGGCTGGAGGGTAGGGATTACGTCATCAACGACGGCGACGTGATCCATTTCCGGTTCAATGTTGAGGCGCGATACAAGGTTTAAGGTTGCAAAATACTGGTGAAAACAGCGGTACCGTAGCTTGCCTC
The DNA here is from genome assembly GCA_003251795.1 of Candidatus Muproteobacteria bacterium. GTDB lineage: Bacteria > Pseudomonadota > Gammaproteobacteria > Acidiferrobacterales > SPGG2 > SZUA-472. Next base: position 285 of record QKEI01000092.1, on the reverse strand, counting down.
TTGTATCGGGTAACTTGTATCTTGTATCTGATAAAGGCTACGTAGCTCAGGTGGTTAGAGCACGGCACTCATAATGCCGGTGTCGGTGGTTCGAGTCCACCCGTAGCCACCATTTCCCGCGGCTACTTTGCCAAAAAAAGGTTTTATTTGAGTGACTTAGCAAGGGTCCGCGAGGGCTGTTGGTAATTCCCTCTTGTAACAATTTGATCCTATTGACTATAGCCAGCCATCCCGTAGAGGGGACCTCGTGTCGGTTCGCGCTTGATGTCGAGTGCCGCGCGCTTA
>QKEI01000252.1 GCA_003251795.1 Candidatus Muproteobacteria bacterium | reverse complement strand
TGCGCGAAAACGCACACCACAGCGATGCGCGCAAGCAAGCTATATTCAATCCAGAACGAGTACGCGACGACAGGCCGATGATGCTGGAGCCACCATATGATCCCGCCCAATACCCCCGTGTGAATCGCCACCGTGATGGCAATCAGCGCGGTCCCATAGAGCAAGTGTGAAACCATCGCGATTGCCTCTCCCGGTTGCGCCCGCCAGAGTTACTTTGAGGGAGGTAACCTCTTCAGCGGTCTTATTATCGTGCACGCTTGCTGCGCTTAGCGCGCTTGGCCGTTTTACGCTTTTTCTTGGCCTTTTTCTTGGCGCGGGCCGGTTTTTTCTTTTTCGCCGTCTTGGGCGCTGTCATTTTTGCGACGACCTCGCCGGACACCGGGTCGGTCACGCCGAGACCGCCACCGAGGTCCTCGAGCATGCTCCGGAACTCATCCAGAACCGCGATCATCTGCGGGCGTGCGGCGACGATGTTCTTAAAATTCCTCCACTCGCCGACAAGGCAAAACGTTTGGTCTCCGGTCTTGATCAGCGATGCTCCCAGGAATCCCTTGAAGTCGCGCTTCATCTTACGGTGCTGATCGATGAACCGTTGCTCTTCCCCGGGCTTTACGCGGAATCGCACTACGTTGAACGCGGTCATTCTGTCCTCCTTTTTAGGTCGCCATTCAATCGGCAAGAAATGGGTAAATCCCAAATAAGATTACTACCGTAGGGATCGATCTGGAAAGCACATGTTTGCGCCTAACAGCGGTGTGAGGTAACAGGTTCCTGACACCGTTTTCCTCCGCGCCAGTTCTATGGGGTTCTCGGGCCGTCACTGAACGCACGCCACGTATTCCGAGGGGAAACCAAGCTTGCTGAGAACCGCGCGAAGTCGCGTCGAGTACTCTGGATTCGCCTCGCCCCGCTGCGGCGGCTCGCGGAGGTTGTAACACAGGGCAGGCAATTCCCCGCCTTCAAGTACCCGGACGAGCACGGCTTCCGGCCGATACTGCTCCAGGCCCGGAGCGGAATACAAGCGCTCCAGTTCCCGGTGCGTAAGGGCGAAAACCATTCCGTACGCCCGCTCCCCGAGCGACGGAACGAGGCTAGCGCGTTGTCCGATGCGCAGGGCATAGCCATCAACGTAACCGCGTCGCGGGTCTGCGGGTGTCGCTCCACTCTCGCGAAGCAAATCGCCGTCCATGAACAATCCGTAGAAGAAGCTGTCAATGCGACGATCACTCATTAAGGTTCCGAGCAGCGTCGGCTGGGTTCATTGCTAGCAGTCATCTTTAACTGTTGCCATCCATGCGACCATCGCCTTCGCTTGCGCCAGAGCCTCTTCCTCGGTGGCGAAAACTTGATGGGCGTACTGGTACAGCGAGAACCAACCACTCAGATCTTCGACGTCCCTGCGGTATTCCTCAAAACCGAAGGTGCCATCCTCGCGCACGAAGAGGTCGACGCAATGGTCGCCTGCGGGATTGTCGAAAGATGCTACAACTCGAGTGGACATGCAGATTCACGCGCGATACTCGGCGTTATTCAGGCACTGTATCGCCCGAGCCGCCCATTTCCTTCGGCAAGTCCTTCAGCTTGGGCAACCCGTCTTTGATGGGCAGAACTGTCTCCTGATAGTGCACGTGCACACCGGGCTTGAACGGAAAACTTGGAATCGTTGCCGCATAGACGTCGATTAGGCTCCACTCTGGATGCTCGGTAAGAATGTGACCTCCGCAGGTTTTGCACCATTTTCTCAAACTCCTGGGAGTCTTGTTGTACGTGCTGATCCTGTCACCACCCTGCGTAATCCTAACCGCATCCGGCTTCCACAGGGTAAACGCATTCACCGGGCCAGCCGACCAGCGTCGGCACGAACTGCAATGGCAATAGCCCATGGCAGCCGGCTCGCCGGTTACGGTGAATTGCACTGCTCCGCAAAAACAATTGCCTTGGTAGGCCTTTCCACTGTTCATATTGCATCTCCTTACATCAAAGTCACTATTTCTAACGATTCCTAACGAATGCGAGGGGTTCGCCGACCCACATTGCTATCAAGCTGCCAAGCTCACATACAACCAAAGGCCAGGGCTACTACGGTTGAAATTCATGGTAAAGCATAAGTCTGCGCGCAAACGGTGTCACACGTTATGGAAAAGTGCAACGTTGACGGATGCGAGTGATTTGCTTGACTAAAAGGGTTCACATTGACGACCCGTTTGAAGGAATGAGGGGGATAACACAGTGAATGTCCGAAAGCAGATTATCTGCCTCTGTACAATCAGTTTCTTGTACTTCATGAGCCTCGCAGCGGCAGTAACCGCCGATTCCTCCTGTGGCGATTTTTCCGCCTTCCTCGTGAATTTCGAAAGCAACAAAGACTATCAGCTTGAGCACACAAAATGGCCGGTGCACATTGCCAATCTGTCATTGTGTGATGAGAACGCCCAACCCCGCACTCACAAGGAATCTGGGCAAACTTATCCCAAGTCCTGGTGCGGCGGTGATTTTGAAAAGAACAAGTTCAAGAATGGCGTGTTCCTGGTGCGCACGCTACGTCAGCAGTCACACATTCAAGAGGTGGTCAAAACAAGTAACGACACCGCTACAGTACTCCATCAGTGCAATCCAACGAACGAGAGCGTCTGCGCCAAATATTGGATGAAGTATTACTTCGCGCGCGACGCTCGCGGCTGCTGGCGACTGGAGCGCGAGGAACAGCGAACCGAGTAGCCGGGCAGAGAATCGTTATGTGAGTTGCTTCAATACTTCTTCGGTAGATCGAACCGCGCAGAACTCGCCATCCAGGCTCACCAAATTGATCTTGTGAATGTCGTCGGCCGAATAGCGAACACCATCATAGCCTTGGCGATCGAACGTCGCCGTCGCATCCGAAACTAGCGTTACATCGAATCCTAGGTTTCCCGCCATCCGAACCGATGTTGATACGCAATGATCGGTAGTCAGCCCAACAATCACTAACGATGAAATGTCCTGCTCACGAAGATATTGCTCAAGCCCGGTTCCGATAAACGCGCTGTTGACCGATTTACTAAATAGCTTTTCTCCCGCTAACGGCCGCGCTTCGTCTTTAAAGGCATTGCCGGGCAGCTCTAGGCGCAGAGGCGAGTTTGGCATGACCGAACAATGGCGTATGTGAACGATCGGTAGCCCGTGTTTGCGCCACTGAGAAAGCAACAACGCGATATTGGATTCGGCCTGTGGGTTGTTGCGCTTTCCCCAAGATGGTTCATCAAGACCCTTCTGCACATCGATAACCAATAAAGCTGTCTTTCCCATGCGAAACCTCTTTAGGGCACACCGATCCGGTTGAGCGACCGTCGCGCGAGCCGATGGTTAACCGGATACCGGTACACCGTCAAAGAAATCAACGACCCCAGTCTCAAGCGAATACTCCGCCCCCACAACAATGAGACCGTCCTTCTGTATCAACTGCTCAAGCATCGGCGACCCGTTTCGCAGATAGTTTGCGGATACGCGCACGTTCGCTCGCGCCGCATGCTGCAATAGCGCGTCCAGGTCATGTCTGAGCTCAGTCGCTAACAACCCTTCCACAGCCGGGGCAATGCGATCTACGATTGACCGCAGATTTCGCGACTGGGTTGCGCTCGGCCGTTGGAGTTCCTCCAACGTTGCTTGTACCGCGCCACACCGCGTATGACCCAGAACCACGACCAGCCGGATGCCGAACCGCTCCGCGGCGAACTCAACACTGCCGATCTGCGAGGATGCCACGATGTTTCCGGCAACGCGGATCACAAATAGATCGCCCAATCCTTGGTCGAAGACGATCTCTACTGGTACGCGCGAATCAGAGCATCCGAGAATGACGGCAAAAGGTTGTTGGCCAGCAACGAAGTCGTTGCGCCGCGTCTGGCTCATTAGTGAGTCGAGACTGCGAACGCCGGACACGAAGCGACTGTTCCCTGCCCGCAGACGTTCAAGCGCATCGAGCGCTGAGACCATCGACCTCATCCTTCGATCAGTATTGGCTCGGGCGTCAAATGATGGCTCGCGGGATAATGCCTCACTAGCAATACTATGGCACCCGCTATGGCTTGGATCCCGTGACGATGTGCGCCGATACATCGAACGCCACATCCCCTTCGCCAGTCACGTAAGGGCCAAGCGCACTCTCCGCTTCTGCCAGGACGCGTTGGATCTGCTCCTCGTCCAATACGACTCCCATCACCGGCAACCAGCCCCTCAGATCCGCCTCGACCATGGTCCTCACGCTCGGGAAACCCACCGTGCGTCTCAATCGCGACCGACGACACGCCGGCGCCCTCGAACAACGTGAGTAAGGCTCTACGGGCACCGAGCACAAACGGTGCCCGCACGGCATTGGCCGCGCTCGCACCGGCAACGCGATCGAGCAGCGCAACCTCAGTTGCATAGGCTGGGACATTCTCAAGCGAATCCCAGACAGCGATAGCTAACCGACCCTGGGGAGTCAACACCCGCAACATCTCTTTCAGTGCTTTTCGTCGGTCTGCAAAAAACATCAGACCAAATTGGCTCACGACAACGTCAAAGCACTCTTCCGGGTAAGGCAACGACTCCGCTGTTCCCTGACGCCATTCGGGGGTCTGTGCCAGACGCTCGGCCACTGCCAGCATGCCTCGGTCGGGATCGACCCCGGCCACGTAACCGGCGAAACCCACGCGGTCAGCAGCCTCGCGCGCCAGCACACCCGTGCCACAGGCCACGTCCAGCACCCTATGCCCTGGCAGGATTTGAGCAGCGTCAAGCACCGCTCCCACCCACTGCCGGAAAAGCGCTGGTACGAGGAGATCCTCATACCCTGCCGCGGCTTCGATCTCACTTTGTAACGATGTCTCACTCACGGCGTTTCCCTTTGTGCCTCTTGCGCAACACGAGGCCAAAGCCGTGCATAAGGTTTGCCGGCCAGGTGCCCTCGGGTCCCCGGATCAGCACTCGCTTGGCTGGAACCATCTGTTAGACAACATACTCAGACCGCTTTGACAACTAGCCAAACGCCGGCGACAAAAAACGCGGCGTGTTGAACAAGCATACCACCCGCCCTAAGCGCTGGCGTAGAAGTGTAGAGCGTGCCGACAGCATGAAGCCCACGACTAAGAAAGAACGCTACAGCGAGACCGACCACCAACGGCTCGGCGGCGTTGCCGAGCTCAACTAACCCCAATGCAATCAATGCGATCGGTGCATACTCGATGAAGTTGCCATGTGCCCTGATTCTTCGGCGCAGGGTGTTATCGTTGCCGTCACCAAAAGCTACGCCTAGCTTGGCTCGGCGCATGGACACCTGGAGGCTTAACGGAACCATGAGTAACGCGAATATACCCGCGAGAAGAGACGTAACCGGCAACATCATGATGCGCTCCTTTCTTCCCCTTTGAGAGTCAAGTACTGGCTGTTCGATCTCGAGCAGCAGCTCGGGAAATACCAACATCGGTAACAGGGATGAACCACTTCGGTTTGATGCGCCCGAAATCGGTTCGTCGATTCTTGCGCAGACTCTGCTTTGAGTCGAGCACATACGCATGACCATCTTCACGCACGAATACGACCCAGTGCCAAAAGGGACGACCCTGTTCCAGATGCCATTTGATAGATAAGAGCGCCAAGTCTGGCAACGCTTTCCATGATCGAAAGGGACGCTCACGAGAGCTTCCACTGAAACCGAGGTGCCGCAGTAGTCGCCGGACATGCGCGGTGTCTGACCACAACTTCTTGTCTTCGGCGTAGATGCTCAAGGAATTAGCGATCGTCTTTGCCTTCCGGTAGGAAAGCCCTGCGATGGCGGCAACGCTCGCAATCCCACACCCCGTTCGTTCCAACTGTGCTACTGGTCTCATTGTGATGCCTAGCGATGATTCGGGACCTAAAGACAATTATTGATACACAAAGAAGACCCATCAATCCCGAAGAGTGAGTGCAACTTCGTATACCTCAATCTCCAGAGGTCCAAACACTTGGTAGGCCTGT
>QKEI01000184.1 GCA_003251795.1 Candidatus Muproteobacteria bacterium | reverse complement strand
AATGCTTGATAAGCGGTGCGCACCAGGTTGACCTTGTACTGCGGTTTGGTCAAGGTGGCGGCAGCCGTCTGCGCGTGAAAACGCAAACGCATAGACTCCGGTTTGCGCGCGCCGAAGCGCTCGCGCATGATCTTGGCATAGACGCGCCGCGCCGCGCGAAACTTGGCGATCTCCTCGAAGAAGTCCGCTTGGCTGACGAAGAAGAATGACAGGCGCGGTGCAAACTCATCGACACTGATCCCGATCTTCACCACCTCCTCGACGTAGGCGATGGTATCTGCCATGGTGAAGGCTATTTCCTGCACCGCCGTGGCACCGGCCTCGGAAATGTGATAACCGGATATGTTTACCGGATTGTAGCGGCGCATATGCTCGGCGCCGTAGGTGATGGTGTCGCGCACGATGCGCACCGATGGACGCACCGGGAACACCCATTCCTTCTGGGCGATGTATTCCTTGAGTATGTCGTTCTGTGTGGTGCCGGAGAGCTGGTGTAGGTCGTAACCTCGACTCTGTGCGAGCGCGATATACATCGCCAGCAAGATCCAAGCGCTCGGGTTAATCGTCATCGACACGGAGATCTTGGTGAGATCGATATCATCGAACAGCGCCTCCATGTCATCGAGGATATCGATGGCCACGCCCTCGCGTCCGACCTCGCCGATACTCATAGGATGATCGGAGTCGTAGCCCATCAGCGTCGGCATATCGAAATCCACCGATAGACCAGTTTGCCCCTGAGCGATCAGATACTTAAAGCGGCGATTGGTGTCCGCACCGGTGCCGAAGCCAGCGATCTGGCGCATCGTCCATAGCCGTCCGCGGTACATGGTCGGGTAGGGTCCACGTGTGTAGGGGTATTGTCCGGGCAAGCCGATATCGTTGAGCGGCGTGTCGGCGGCGTCGAGCGCCGTATAGACGCGCTCGAGTGGCAAACCTGAGGCACTGTGATATTCCTGTTTGCTTTCCGGTTGGCGAGCGGTAAAAGCGGCGAGCTCCTGCTCCTGCCAGTTGCTTAGTGCCTGCCGTAATTGAGTCAGAACTATCGGGTCGAGTATGTTCTTTTCTTGCGTCATTTTGCTTCACCTTCGTGTAGAGCGGCGAGTAACCGCTGCGCCGCCGCGTAGGGATCGATATCGCGCGCGATCACCTGTTCGAGCAGCTCGGCGGCGACACCGTCACGGCGGCCGACGAAGCGCTGGCGCAGGATGTCTTCGGCGGTCTTCAGCATGCGCATCTCCGCGGTTTGTCGGCGTCGCTTCGCGAGCTCACCGGATTGCTGCAGGTATGCACGGTGCTCGTCGATAGTGGTGAGTAGCGCTTCTATACCTTGTCCGGTCTCACCGCTGGTAGGCACAACCGGCGGTTGCCAGGTGGTTTGCTCACGTAACCCCAGGCCGAGCATCATCTTGAGGTCCGTGATGGTCTTATTGGCGTCGCTGCGGTCGCACTTACTGACGACATGGATGTCGGCAATCTCGAGGATCCCGGCCTTGATCGCCTGCACGTCATCGCCAAGCCCGGGGGCGGATACCACGACGGTAGTGTGCGTCGCCTGTACCACGTCTACTTCGTCCTGACCGACGCCGACGGTTTCGAGCAAGACAATGTCGAAGCCCGCGGCATCCATGAGATCGACGGCATCGAGGCTCGCGCGCGCGAGCCCACCGAGGGCGCCACGGGTTGCCATGCTGCGAATGAATATGCCGGGATCACTGTTGAGCTCGTTCATTCGGATGCGGTCACCCAGTATGGCCCCTCCGGAGTAGGGGCTCGACGGGTCAATGGCGATCACACCCACTTTGCGCTCGCTCTTGCGGGCCGCCAGCGCGAGACCACGTACCAGCGTAGACTTACCACTACCGGGGACACCGGTAATACCGATCACGTGCGCACGGCCGGTGTGACGGTAAACCTCAGCCAATGCCGGACGGCATTCGACCTCGCCCGCCTCCGCACGCGAGATCAGCCGTGAAAGACTACGTGCCTGACCCTCCAGTACCTCGGCGACCAGCTGCAACGAGGGTTTTGGCACCGACATGTCACTCGTCCAACTTCTGGTTGAGCCTCTTGAAAAGCTCACGATCATCCACGACGCGGCGCGCTTTGAAGTCTGTGCGCGGGATCGAGTTGGGCGCCACTACTTGCACCCGCGTGCGCACGCCGAGTGCCCGCAACAAATCGGCTTCAGCCTGTCGTCTAAAGGCCTGCTCGGCGGTTTCGCCGCCGGCATAAACTTCCGGTTTGCCTTCGACGCGCACCAGCAATTCGTCCATGGCGTGCTCGCGCGTGATAATGATGCGATGTTCGCCACCGTATTGCGGTATCTTGTTGAGCACGGCGTCGATCTCGCTCGGGTAGATGTTCTCGCCGCGGATTATGAACATGTCGTCGATGCGTCCGTAGATGCCCTTTGGCAGACGCGGGTAAGTGCGTCCACACGGAGTCGGCTCGTTAATCCAATGCGTAAGATCGCCGGACAGCAGGCGAATCATGGGTTGCGAGGTCCGCTCGAGATGGGTGTATACGGGTGTGCCACGCTCGCCGTAGGGCACACGGCAGTAGCTCTTAGGATCGCATATTTCGCAATAGACCATGTCCTGCCATAACAACATTCCTTCGTTGCTTTCCCAGCTACCGGATGCACTGATCCACGGTGTCATCTCGGCCATGGAACCGCAGTCGATTACCCGTGCCCCGAAAGCATCGGCGATGCGATCACGAATGCCGGGTATCGAAGCTCCGGGCTCGCCCGAGAAGAACATGAGCTTCAAACCAAACTCGCGGGGATCGACGCCCTCCTGTTGGGCGATTTCGGCCAGGTAGAGACCATAGGACGGGGTACTGTAAAACGCCGTCGGGCGCATGGTCTTCAGCCAACCGACGGCCCGTGCGGTCATGCCCGGCTGGCCCGCGCCGAACGGAAAGCACTTGGCACCGAGACGCTCGGCGCCGCGCAGCACCCCCCACGAGCCCATGTACAGGCTGAAGATAGCCGCGATGAAAACCATGTCGCCGGGCCGCAGACCCATACCCCAAAGACCGCGCGCCTGATTCTCACCGATGGTAGCCCAATCCCGGCGACCGATAGCGAATACCGTGGGTCGCCCGGTGGTACCGCCAGTCCCGTGTATATGATGGATCTCCTCCTCTGGGATACACAGGTAGTCTCCGAATGGCGCCGCCCGTGCCTGTGCCTCGCGCAGCTCCTTCTTCGTTACCACCGGGACACGCTCAAAGTCCTCGAGCGTTCTTATGTTGTCTGGATGGATACCAGCGTCATCCCACTTGCGCCGGTAAAAAGGGGAACTTTCATAAGCATATTGCATGACCACGCGTAGACGCTCGACGATGGCCTTCTCACGCTCAGCGGCTGGCATGGTTTCGCGTGCGGGAAGCCAGTAACGGCTTTTCGGATCGGGAAAGTAATCCCGATCGTAACTCGGCGGAAAGGACCAGAATTCCATGTGTACGTGTTCTACTTATTAATAGTAACCATGACGCCTAACGCGGTCCGCGTTCAGCAACAAGCCGACGGACAGTCTCGACGATGATGTTCGGCGGCGTGTCTTGCAGCAGGACCTCCGCTACCCCCATCGCTTTCAATGCCACCACGTCGGCATCCGGCATAACCCCACCCCCTACCAGGATAATGTCCTGCGCGTTATTTTGTTTTAGGAGTTCGATCAAGCGCGGGAAGATGGTCATGTGCGCGCCCGAAAGCAGGCTTACGCCCAGCACGTCGACATCCTCTTGAACCGCGGTATTGACCACTTCCTCCGGCGTGCGGTGGAGGCCACTGTAGATCACATCCATACCGGCATCGCGCAACGCGCGAGCGACAATCTTAACACCGCGGTCGTGGCCATCGAGCCCGACCTTGGCGATCAGGATTCGAATCGGGGAACTGTGTCTTGCTCTGTTTTCTTCAAGTCCCTGCATCGGCTTACCGGGCAACAGCCAGCCCGAAAAGCGGGCTCGCACTATGGGAATTCCGGACGCGCGCAAGCAAGAATTATGAGGTTTTTCGCCTGCAATATAAACAATCGGTATAACGATATTTGAAATTATTATTTTTCGGGTTTTACGGGATCGACTATGGTCCATGTCCGCGACATATGCGGAGCGTCGCAGCCCCCGCTCGTTGGTGGTTGCTGCGAAACAAAGGCCGAGGAACGCATAGTGTTACAGAGCTGGAAGGAGATGCTTGCGGATCGAATAGCCCCGGCTATGGCTCGCGAGATCGACGACTACGAACGGCAAATGGAGCTTCGCCAGCAGGGCAAGATCGACGACAAGGTCTTTGCCGAGATCCGCCTGCGCCGCGGCGTGTACGGCCAACGCTACGACAACGGCCAGCGTCACGATGGCGAGGGCACCCGTGAGATTGGCTATCCGCGCCGCGTATTGTTGAAGGGTCCGAATACTCAATGGGACGCACCTGGTATGCAACGGATAAAGATTCCGTTCGGGGGGATTACGACCGAGCAGATGGACGTGCTTGCCGATGTTGCCGAAGAGTATGCCGACTCGATTCTGCATGTCACTACGCGCCAGGATATACAGCTTCACTTCGTTCACATTGATGACACACCCGACCTTCACCGGCGGCTGGCGGCTGTAGGTATCACCACGCGTGAAGCCTGCGGCAATACCGTGCGCAACGTCACCGCCTGCCCATTGGCGGGCATCTGCCGCGACGAGGTGTTCGACGTCAGTCCGTCTAGCAAAGCCACAGCCTACTATCTGCTCGGCCACCGCGACACGCAGGACTTCGGGCGCAAATTCAAGATCGCGTTCTCCGGCTGCAGTCAACATGCCTGCGGGCTTGTGATCATGCACGATATGGGGGCGATCGCCCGCACGCGTATGGTCGATGGCGTGACAAGGCGGGGTTTCGAGCTCTATGTCGGCGGCGGACTGGGGGCGATCCCGTATCCGGCCAAGCTGCTCGATGAATTCGTGCCGGAAGAGGAGCTCCTACCTACGGCACAGGCCATTGCACGCGTCTTCGCGCGGCTTGGCGAGAAGCGCAACCGCGCACGCGCACGCGTGAAGTTTTTGCTGGCAAAGCTTGGCATCGAAGAGTTCCGTCGCCTGGTGCTACAGGAGCGCAAAGCACTGCCGCACGACACGAAATGGACCGACTGGATCACCTCGATTGATGAGCCCACGGAGTTTCCACTGCCGATGCCGGCGAGTGGCGAGCCCGTTAGCCCCGGGAGCGGCTTCGATCGGTGGCGCCAGACCAACGTTTACCGCCAACGCCAACCAGGCTTTGCCGCTGTGTCGGTAACATTGCCGCTGGGGGATCTCAGCGCCGAGCAGATGCGAGGGTTGGCAACTATCTGCCGACGCTACGTGAGAGACACTATTCGCACCACTGTCGAGCAAAACATTGTGTTGCGGTGGGTGCACGAAGTGGACCTGCCGGCGTTGCATCGCGACCTACAGGCGATCGGGCTGGGCGAAGCGGGTGCGCAAAGCATCGTCGATGTGACCGCGTGCCCCGGAACCGATACGTGTAAGCTCGGCATCGCGTCCTCACGCGGGCTGGCGGCGGTATTGCGTCAACGCCTGGCCGCGAAGAATCTCCAGTATGACGAAACCATTAAGAACCTGCGCATCAAGATAAGCGGTTGCTTTAACTCCTGTGGCCAGCACCACTTAGCGGAGATCGGGTTCTACGGCGTGGGCCGCACGGTGGGCAACTACAAGGTGCCGCACTTCCGGCTCATCCTCGGCGGGCGCTGGAGCGAGAACGGCAGGGACTTCGGCCTCAGTATCGGCGCCATACCTTCCAAGCGCATACCAGAGACGGTTGATCGTTTGCTCGATCGTTATCTGCGCGAGCACCGGGCCTCCGAGGGTTTCACTGCCTTTGTGACACGCATCGGTAAGAAGGAGATCAAGGCCATGTTGCAGGACTTGATGCAGGTGCCGTCGCATGAGCTTGATCGCTCTTTCTATGTGGACTGGGGCGACGCGCGTGAATTTACCATCGGCGATATCGGTGTCGGCGAGTGTGCCGGCGAAGTGGTCAGTCTTGCCGATTTCGCCATTGCCACCGCCGAGAACGAGGTATTTGAGGCGCAATTGTTTCTTGAGGACGGCACCGGAGGCGCTCGGCGCGCCGTGGACAAGGCGCTGGCGGCTATGCTGACGGCAGCCCGCGGCCTGATCCAGATGCAGAATCCCGATATCGGCAGCGACCCCGAGGGTGTGTTAGCGGAGTTTCGAGAGCGCTTCTGCGACACGCAGCTCTTCTTCGATCCGTTTGTCGGCGGCAAGTTCGCACGCTTAATCTTTCAAGCCTTCGAGGCGCGCGCCCAGCCGATTACGCCCGAGCTTGCGCATCGGCGCGTGGAGGAGGCGCAACTATTCATCGAGGCAACGCACTCCTGCCACGCGCGCTTGCTTGAGGTGCAAAACAAACGCCGCCGTGCCACCCCCGAACCGGTCTTAGCAGAGGCGGTGTCGTAACACGGTGTTATGGATCTGCAGCGCTTTTGTATCAAATTTTTTGCACAGCCGCCGGTGACAGTCGATGACGCCAAGTTCATTGATATCTTCCATGATTGGATTCGCCGTGACGCTCTGCCCGAGACCCTGATCGACGTAGCGGACTATCGGCACGTGCCGCGCGGTCCCGGTGTCATGTTGATCAGTCACGAATCGAATCTTTCCATGGATCGTGGTGACGATCGCTTCGGGCTGATGTATCAACGCAAGGGCGCGCAGCTCGGATCATTCGTTTCCTGTGTCCTGGCGACACTCGAAATGGCATTAACAGCATGCGAATTGCTGGAAAAGGAGCCCCGCTTGCAGGGGCTCAAGTTCAACGGAGGGGAGTTTCTGTTTACCGTTAATGACCGCCGTCTCGCACCAGATAGCGATGCGACTGCGCCCGTGCGTGTTGAGCTGAAGAGTGCCGCACGGCGACTCTATGGCGTTGATTGCGTCGCTATCGAAACCACTACACACAAGCCACACGAGCGAATCCGTATGCTGGTTAGTGCAGTGGGCAGCGTGAGTATCAACAAGCTTCTGGAAAATCTCCGTTGCCGACCCCATTGATCTTTGACGGGCCGCGTCCGCTCGCGCTCGCGTATAATGACTGGCCGCATGCGTGCCAGGCGTCAACCTTCCGGCGGGTAAGGTTTTGGCGGCACAGACGATATAGAATACCGGCAATGGATCAAACACAACCCACCTCCATAAAGACGGAGGAGAGTGCTCGCGTCGCTCTCGGTCTGCCTGGATTCGAGTATGCCGACCTGTACGACCCGATGCGTCTCACGGACTTGCTGGCAGCGTTCGATGAGCTGGTGAGAAAGGAAGATCCCGAGCTTGCCGACGCATTTGAAAAATACCGCTCCACCCAGGGCACGGGCATGGCCGCGCCAGCAATCTCCGAGCTGCTAGTGCGTATGGCACCGCATGTCGGTCGCTTCCTAGCTCGCTTATTCGATGTGGAGAACGCGCGGCGCTTGCAGGCGCGCGCCATCCAGGACCAGGTTGAAACGATATTCACCTATCGTAACGAGGTGGTGCAACGTGCGCCCGCTAAATACAAGGGTGCAAATGTCGGCGATTGGGACGTGCCTGGTCTTGATCGCGCCGTGGTCATACTCAAGCGGGCGGTGTTTCCCAAGCTCGTCGATGAGGCAGATGCCGAACAAGCCGTTGCCAGACTAGGCACACACCTTTACCGGCTACTTGAGCATTTCCAACATATGGAACAGGGCAAACCCAGTGAATATGCCGAAGCACCGACGCAGCTGCGACAGCTTCGCGAGCGCTTATCGGCCGATCGCGAAGCAAAGATTGTGTTCGCACAGGCGCTGGCAGAGCAGCAATCCCGCGCGTTCACTGAGCGGCTGCTGGATACCGTACGGCGCTGGAGTTACGCAGCGATGCACGACGCGGCCCTGAAAAAACGCGTTGCCGGATGGGCGAGCTTCAAGGCACCGGCGAAAACAGATTTTGAGCATCTGGTGCCCTGTGAGAGCACGCAACGAGCGGGATATACCGCATTAATGGGCCCGGCCGCGCATCGGCGCCGCCGCGACGGTTTTGCGCTGACCGACCGACGCCACGGCGAGCGCGCAGTGCTTTACGAGATCGATCACTGTATCTATTGCCACAGCACCGACACGGACTACTGCTCCAAGGGCATGCGCAACAAGAAGACCGGCACCTTCAAGGCGAATCCCCTCGGTGTCAATCAAACGGGTTGCCCGCTGGAGGAGAAGATTTCGGAGATGCATGTCGTCAAGAAGCAGGGCGACAACATCGGTGCATTGGCATTGGTCATGATCGACAATCCCATGTGTCCCGGCACCGGTCATCGCATTTGCAATGACTGTATGAAAGGTTGTATCTACCAGAAGACGGAGCCGGTTGATATTCCCCAAATCGAGACCAACGTGCTGACCGATGTGCTTTTCATGCCTTATGGTTTCGAGATCTACAGTCTGTTAACCCGGTGGAACCCGCTAAACATCAAGCGGCCGTGTGCCTTGCCTTACAACGGCAAGAACGTGTTGGTCGTGGGCCTGGGCCCGGCGGGGTACACGCTCGCGCATTATCTGCTGAACGAGGGGTTCGCGGTCGTCGGCATCGATGCGCTAAAGATCGAGCCGTTGCCTGTTAAGTTCACCGGCGACGCAAACACTGTGCCTGTGCCGATTCGCGACTTCAAGGAGCATTACGAGGAGTTGGACGAGCGCACGATGGCAGGCTTCGGTGGTGTCGCCGAGTACGGTATCACCGTGCGCTGGGATAAGAATTTTCTCAAGGTCATCTACCTGACCTTGGCGCGGCGCAAGAATTTTCTGTGCTACGGCGCGGTGCGCTTCGGCGGCACGCTCACGATCGATGATGTCTGGGACCTTGGCATCGACCACATCGCTATCGCCAGCGGTGCCGGCAAGCCGACGATCATCAATATCAAGAACAATCTCATCCGGGGAATCCGCAAGGCATCGGACTTTCTCATGGCGCTACAGCTGACCGGAGCCGCCAAGGAATCCTCGCTTGCCAACTTGCAAATGCGTCTGCCCGCAGGTGTTATCGGTGGCGGTCTGACGGCGATCGACACGGCTACCGAGCTGCTGGCGTACTACCCGGTGCAGGTTGAGAAGATGCTGCACCGCTACCAAAGGTTGGTCGAGCGTTATGGTGAAGGCGCCGTGCTCGCACGTTTCGATGAGGAAGAACGCGAGATCCTGGACGAGTTTTTGGCACATGGGCGCGCCGTCAGCGCCGAGCGTGCCCGCGCCGCAGGGCACGGCGAGGCGCCAGACTTTCAGCCGCTGCTCGAGCAGTGGGGTGGTGTGACTCTCTTCTATCGCAAGGGCATGAAGGATGCACCTGCCTATCGACAGAATCACGAGGAGATCAGCAAGGCACTGGAAGAAGGCATTGCCTGGGCCGAAGGTATGAATCCATTGGCGGCAATACCGGATGAGCACGGCCGCCTGCGGGCGGTCAAGTTCGCGAAGCTAACCCAGCAAGACGGCAACTGGAAGGACTCTGGTGAGCAGCTGGAAGTGCCGCTGCGTAGCCTCTTGGTTGCCGCCGGCACCTCGCCCAACATCATCTATGAGCACGAGTACCCCGGCACCTTCGAGCTCGAGAACAACTTCTTCCAGCGCTTCGAGCCTGTAGCCGAAGACAGCACGTTCAAGCTCGAGCCCATGCATGACACGCGGTGGCCCAAGCTCGGCAAGCCAGCGCCGCTGACCTCGTATCACAAGAACGGCAGGTACATCAGTTTTTACGGCGATAATCATCCGGTTTACGCCGGTAACGTGGTCAAGGCGATGGCGAGCGCCAAGGACGGTTACCCCTATGTCGTCCAGCTGTTCGCGCACGAGTTGGCCAAGCTCGATCCGGCGAAACAGCGTCAACGCGATCGCGCGTTAACGGCACTCAGGCAACGCTTCGATGAGCAGCTAATAGCGACGGTGGTGGCGGTCAATCGTCTCACCCCGACTATTATCGAAGTAATCGTGAAGGCGCCACAGCAGGCGAGAAAGTTTCACCCGGGACAGTTTTATCGCGTGCAAAACTATGAGACCCATGCGCCCGTCATTGAAGGGACAACGCTTGCCGCGGAGGGATTAGCGCTCACGGGTGCGTGGGTAGACAAGGAGAAAGGTTTGATCTCGCTGATCGCGCTCGAGATGGGCACATCCTCGCGTTTGTGCGCCCTGTGGAGGCCAGGAGATCCCATCGTCATTATGGGCGTTACCGGCACGCCTACGCACGTGCCGAGTGGTCGCACCGTGTTACTCGCGGGCGGCGGCCTCGGTAATGCCGTGCTTTTCTCGATCGGCAAGGCCTTGCGTGCGGCTGGTAACAGGGTGATCTACTTTGCCGGCTACAAGCACACCGATGATATTTTCAAAGTCGAGGAAATCGAGGCCGGCTCGGACGTGATCGTGTGGTCGGTAGATCCAGCACCCGGGATAGAAAAAATCCAGACGACGCGGCCGCAGGACAAATCTTATCTAGGTAACATCGTACAGGCGATGCAGGCTTATGCCGAAGGTAAGCTCGGCGAGACGGCCGTGCGCCTGCAGGATGTCGATCATATCATTGCCATCGGTTCTGATAGCATGATGGCAGCCATCAAAGCGGCGCGCCATGGCGTTTTGCAACCCTATCTGAAACCAGATCACGTGGCTATCGGCTCCATCAACTCACCTATGCAGTGCATGATGAAGGGTGTGTGCGCGCAATGTCTGTGCAAGCACGTCGATCCCGTAACCGGTCAGGAGCACTTCGTGTACTCCTGTTACAACCAGGACCAACCATTGGACTGCGTGGATTTCGATAATCTCAATGCACGCCTACGCCAGAATTCGACTCAGGAAAAACTTTCGAACATGTGGTTGGACTACTTACTGGAGCAAAGGCTCAAGTAGTGTGCACGTCGCTAATGTCAGTGTACGGCGCCGAAGTCATGCCCTTTTTTGCCGGTGCCATGAAGCTGCGCGGCGGGACTCCTGCCTTGCCCCTGCCCCGGGCCTCTAAGCTCCTCTAGTCGCCTTACGCTGGCACCGGTGAGTTTACCTAAGATTTTGGTTACCGATCTCTGAATGTTGGAATGAACCTACGTCAGCTTCGCTATATCACAGCAGTTGTGCGCCACGGCCTCAATGTCTCGGCGACGGCGGAGAGCTTGTACACCTCGCAGCCCGGAGTGAGCAAGCAGATTCAGTTGCTCGAGGAAGAGTTGGGTGTACAGATCTTCGAGCGTAGCGGCAAGCAGCTGACACGCGTCACCGAAGCCGGCAAGGCCATTATTGAAATGGCCGAGCGTATCCTCAGGGAAGCGGAGTCGATTCCACAGGTGGCCAAGGAGTTTGCCGATCCGCAGGCCGGTACGCTCTCGATTGCCACGACCCACACGCAGGCACGTTTTGTATTACCCCCCATCATCAGTGAATTCCTGCGTCGCTATCCCAAGGTCAGCCTGTACATGCATCAGGGTAGCCCGCGACAAATTGCCGAGCTGGCGGCCACGGGTGCGGCTGACTTCGCCATTGCCTCGGAGGCGCTGGACCGTTTCGATAGCTTGGTGGTGATGCCGTGCTATCAATGGAACCGCGCAATCGTGACACCCCTCGACCATCCGCTGTGCGCCAAAAACCTGACGCTCGAATCGATAACGAAATATCCGATCGTTACCTGCGATTTCGACTTCAATAGCAACGCACCGGAAGGGGTGGCGTGCAATCTGCCGGAGCTACAACCAAACGTGGTTTTTACCGCCATGGACGCCGATGTCATCAAAACCTACGTACGCATCGGTCTCGGTATAGGCATCGTGGCGAAGATGGCCTTTGATCCACGTACCGATGCCGACCTGTGTGCGCTGGACGCGAGTCATTTATTCCAACCGAGTACCACCAAGATCGCGTTTCGCCGCGGTACGTTCTTGCGTAGTTACATGTATGATTTCATCGAGCGTTTTGCGCCACACTTGACCCCCGAGTTGGTCGATGCTGCAGTCGCCGCGCGTTCTTCGGAAGAACAGCAACAGCTTTTTGCCAATATCCAGTTACCAGCCTATTGACGGCAAGGGCTTCGGGTTGCTGTAGACTGTGTGCTGTTGGGCGCCGTACCCTTAAGCGGACCTTAAGGCTGTCTGACTATGTTGCACCCGAGTTAGGCGGCGACTTCAAGCCGGAGACTTGTTCCTTTGGGGGCCGCCGCTATTATTTACTCCCGTCCGATCCCTCAGCCGTTGGGTGACTACATGCTATGGCATGAGTGGGCTACGAGTACGTATGTTTGATGCGTCTATTACTCGTTGAAGATGACAGTATTTTGGGCGATGGCATTCGCACCGGCCTCGCGCAGGAAGGCTATGCCGTAGATTGGGTTACAGACGGCTATCTCGCCAGCCACGCTCTGCAAAGCGAGCATTACGATTTGCTGCTGCTCGATTTGGGGCTACCGCGCAGATCTGGGCTCGATGTGCTGAAGGAGCTGCGCACACGAGGCGACAACCTTCCGGTATTGATCCTTACTGCGCGTGATACCGTGCACGATCGCATTATCGGGCTCGACAGCGGTGGCGATGACTATCTTATCAAGCCCTTCGCGTTGGACGAGCTCTGTGCCCGTGTCCGCGCCCTGATCAGACGCGCCAGCGAGCGCGGTACGCCGATGATTCGCCATGGCGCGATCGCGCTCGATCCGGCCGCGCGCAAGGTCAGCCGTAACGGCACCGCGGTTGAGCTTTCAGCGCGTGAGTATGCATTATTGCAAACGCTGCTGGAGAACGTTGGCAGGGTGTTATCGCGCGCGCGCATCGAGCAGAGTCTCTACGCTTGGGGAGAGGAGATAGAGAGTAATGCCGTTGAGGTACATATTCACCATCTGCGAAGAAAACTCGGGCCGTCATTGATCCGGACGATACGCGGCGTAGGCTACGTCATCGACAAGGAACAATGATCCCTTCAGTCCGTCGTCGACTGCTATTGACACTGCTCTCGGCTGCGGTAGTCGTGTGGACCATCACAGCGGCAGTCATTTACCGCGACGTGCGCCGCGAGGTAAACAATTTGTTCGATGCAAACCTTGCGAATACCGCGCAGTTGCTGCTATCGCTTGTGCATCACGAGATAAAGGAGGAGCTTAGGGATTACTCCGGTGCTGATGGCCAGCGCCGCCTGATTACCAAGCTCGGCGAGTCATTCCCGGCAAATCGCTACGGCAAGAAGGTCGTTTTTCAGGTTTGGGTCGGAGGTAAGGGCCCGGTTTTTCGCTCCGCGCGCGCCCCCGAAACGCCGCTTTCCAGCGTGGCCAGCGGATTCAGTGACGAAAAGATTGACGGTCACAGTTGGCGCGTCGTCACGGTTTCGGATAAGGATGAGCTGATCCGGGTCAACGTAGCGGAGCGTTTGGAGATTCGTCGCGAGTTGAACGAAGACATTGTGCGGCCTCTATTAATGCCGTTGCTCCTGGGGTTGCCCCTGCTAGCTTTGTTGATATGGTTGAGTGTTGGCCGCTCCCTGCGGCCGTTCCGTCGGTTGGCGCGCGAGATCGCCAGTCGCGAGCCCTCGAACCTGCAGCCGCTTACACGGCACCCAGTCCCGATCGAGGCAAAACCGCTGGTGGATGCGTTAAACGCTTTATTTGAGCGTTTGCAACAAGCCATTGATCGCGAAAAACGTCTGACCGCCGATGCCGCCCATGAGCTGCGCACGCCGCTCGCCGGATTGAGAACCCAGGCGGAGGTAGCGCAAAGGGCCGTCGACGAGCGCGAAAAACATAAGGCTCTGCAACAACTCATCAACGGCGTAGACCGGACCACGCGCTTGGTGGAGCAGTTGCTCGCCATGTCTCGACTCGATCCCGAAATCAGGCTGCATGATCTTGTACCCGTCGACCTGCGCGAGGTCGCGGCTGAGGTACTGGCAGAGCTGACAGCCGATGCATCGGAGAAAAATATTGCGCTTGACCTCGAAGACGGAAAGGAGGGAGTTACCATCAAAGGGGATCCCGCCTCATTGCACGTGTTGTTGGGTAACCTCGTGAACAACGCCATTCGCTACACGCCTGCGGGCGGACGCGTCACAGCGTCGGTCACCTCATCAAAGGATCAGGTAACCCTCAAAGTGAGCGATAGTGGCCCGGGTATCACGCCTGACGAGCGCGAGCGCGTGTTTGAACGCTTTTATCGCGGGCAGGATTCATTTGGCGCTGGCAGCGGCCTCGGGCTCGCGATCGCGCAACGTATCGCGGTTCTTCATCATGCCCACATCACGCTCACGACCTCGGTGTATGGCGGTCTGGAAGTGAAGGTAGTGTTTCAGCGCAAGATCGTTTCTTGAGTCTTGTGCCCGTCGCTCGTTACGACAGCAAGCCGATGAGACGGAACTCGGGGCAAAGGGCTCGTGTTATACTCGGTTCGGGGTTCATGGAAATCAAGCAGGGCTTTCATATTTCGTTACCCGGATTTGTATCGCCCGAGAGGTGCGCGGGTTGATGGACCACGGCAACGGGAAGAGGATCGCCGATGGCACCTAGTGCGCTGGGTTGGGTGTGGCGCTCACCGTTCACCGTCGTTCTGCTGATTGCGATTGCCATCAGGCTTGTGACCCTGGGCGTCTACCCGGTGGTGGACTTGACCGACGCGCGCTACGCAGAAATGGCGCGCAAGATGGTCGAGACCGGAAACTGGCTGATGCCGCAGTTCGATTACGGCGTGCCCTTTTGGGGCAAGCCCCCTCTATCTATCTGGCTGACCGCTGCCAGCCTCAAAGCTCTGGGTGTTAATGCGTTCGCCGCCCATTTCCCGTCCTTTCTAGTTGTGTTGACGACTGCAGCGCTGGTCTTTTATCTCGCCCGCCGTGAGCGTGACAGCGAGTACGCTTGGACCGCATCGGCCATATTCACAACCACGGCGGCTACGTTTGTCCTGGCCGGGGCGGTACTGATGGACCCTGCGCTGACGCTCGGCATCACGCTCTCCATGGTCGGTTTCTGGCTCGCCATCACTGGGGCTGGACGGCATTGGGGCTACGTTTTCTTCCTGGGTTTGGCCTTCGGCGTGATGGTGAAAGGACCCGTCGCGTTGGTACACGTTGGCATACCCATCGGTATCTGGGTGCTCATGCGTCGGCAATGGTTGGCGTGTTGGCAACGATTGCCGCTGATCACCGGCACGGTCTTGATGCTGGCGCTCACTGTACCCTGGTTCCTGCTAGCAGAGCGGGCTACGCCCGGTTATTTGGAATATTTTCTAATTGGCGAACACTTTAAGAAGTTCACCGTGGCTGGTTGGTCGGGAGATCTCTATGGGCACCCTCACAGCCGAGTGCGGGGCTCGATATGGCTGGACTGGATCGTCGTTGCGTTGCCGTGGTCGTTGCTGCTGCTCGGTGTGGCGGCCAGGTCAATTTGGTCCAGGCGGCAGCCGCTAATGGCCATAGCGCGTACGCATTGGCAGCTCTACTTGCTGCTCTGGATGATCGCGCCGATGCTGTTCTTCACTTTCTCGAGCAACATTTTGTGGACTTATGTCTATCCGGGGATACCCGGTCTTGCTTTGCTGCTTGCCGAAATCTGGCGCGACAGGCGCAGCGACAGGGTCACGAGACTGCGTGCCGGCGCGTGTTTGATTATACCGTTGCTTTTCGTCGGTGCCGTGGTCTTCGTGTTCCCGAAACAAGCACCGATGAGAACGGAAAAATTCCTCGTTGAGCGCTATCAGCAGTTGGATCCGGAGCAGGCAAGCCGCTTGATCTATGTTGGCGAGAGACCGTTCTCCGCGCAGTTCTATACGCAGGGCAGGGCACTGCACATCGATAGTCCCGAGCATTTGACGCAGGCGCTGGCGAGCGGCGGACAGGATTTTTTCGCCTTGCCCACCGGCAGCTTCAAGACGCTACCGCAAGCAGTACGGATACGGCTCGACCGCATCGGCACCTACGGACGATTCGAGCTGCTGCGCGCTAAGCCTTAGCGCGGCGGTGTTGCTCCGGCCGGCGCGCGCGTCGAATCGACGCCTCTTATCCAATAGATACCTTCTCTTTTCTTGTCGCTGCGCGGATGCGCTTCGGCGAGTATCCGGTAAGGAGGCGGGTCGCGGATGTCGGCAAGCTTGAGCAAGTCGTTACCCACGGCGCTCGTTTTATTGAAGATGATACTGTCGTAATCGGCATCCTTTCCCTGCAGAATGTTTATCAGGCGAGCCTTGTCAGCAATGAGCGG
>QKEI01000230.1 GCA_003251795.1 Candidatus Muproteobacteria bacterium | reverse complement strand
CGTCGATGAAGCCGACTTTCGGCTCACCCAAGGTGAACCGAAAAGCTTCGCCTCGACATCCGCTGCGGGTCGAGGAAAGCTTGGTGTTTTCTGTCCACGATGCGGGACACGGATATACCACAAACCCGAGTGGCGCCGCGGTACCGTGTCGGTTAAGCCCGGCACGCTGGATGATACAAGTTGGCTGAAGCCGGACATGCACATATGGGCGCGCAGTAAACAGTCCTGGGTCACCATTCCGGAAGGTGTGGAGACTCACGAAGGGCAACCTTTGTAATGACTCGAATGTCTGCTTATGGCCGTTCTCGGTCAGTCGTGACGAAAATCTTCTAGTCAGTTGACTGACTGCTTCTGGCCCGGAAGCGGTCGGTCGAGTGCTGGAGTTCCATCCGGCAGCTAACGCAGACGTTCGCGTTACCTAGCCCTAGAAAGGAATGGGCGAATCGGCAGAAGTCGGCCGGAAGGGGATGTCCCGGGTTCGCCCCGGCGGTGCCCCAGTCCCATTTTCTGATCTATATCAAATAACTCGCAAACTGATCGGCGTTAGCGGTGACTGTGGCACGGAAGGTGCACCTTGCATCTCGTGATGGCACAGCTGTAATTGGAGTTAGCGCACCAGGGAAACAATGACCGGGTCATCCAAAGTGATCGAGGTGCTCAACCAGTCCTCGTCGGCGATACCGCAGTTGGGAACGACGTCCTGACATGGCCATCGTAGGTTGGCGTCAGGTCGTCGTTAATGTGCTCGCAGAAAGGGTAGGCGTGTTGAGCGATATGATTGTCGATGAGG
This sequence comes from Candidatus Muproteobacteria bacterium, assembly GCA_003251795.1. Lineage (GTDB taxonomy): Bacteria > Pseudomonadota > Gammaproteobacteria > Acidiferrobacterales > SPGG2 > SZUA-472. Next base: position 3,659 of record QKEI01000230.1, on the reverse strand, counting down.
TGCTGGAGGAGATGCGTTTAACAGAGAGTGACATACGAGTCGGTCTGTTCGGTGATTTTATGAAGAAGCTCTATTCTAGGCTTCCCGAAGACATAGACCGACGAAAATTGATCTATGAGGTTCGAGACAAATTGATGGAGGAGTATCACGTGTTATTGGCCAGAGTCTAAACATCGGGGGTGCCCCATGCTGTCGGTTCGAAATAAGTTAACTATCGTCTTTGCCTTACTGATCGCGATCTTGTTTGCCCAGTTTGGGCTTGTTTACTATTTTAGTGGCAAGAGTGCCTTGCTAATCGAACAGGCTATTGACGCTAACGATGCAAGTAACGCCGTCGGCCGCTTGGCGATTGAAGGACAGAAACTGCGACGTTACGAGAAAGAATATTTCATCTATGCCGACAATCCAAAGAAGCGCGAGAAGTACTCGTCGGAATGGGATGAGAGTTATGCGAAACTTAAAGAGGAACTAGCGCTGTTGCTTTCTCATGAAAGTAATTGGAGCAAATCGGATAAGGCAAAAGCGGAGACGTGGGACGACTCCTTGAATGCCTATGCGAGAGGGTTTCACAAAGTAGAAGCTGCGGTAACCAGTGGTTTTATCCAAGGGACGCTCGATTCTAATAAGGCCATTCAGGAAGCCAAGAACCACTTCCAGGTGTTCCTGAAAGGGACAGCAGCAGAAGTTGATAGCAAGCTCCGCCAGGCTCGTCGCGCCTCAACACAACTACAGGACAACTTCGCCACCGTTCGAAATGTTTTGATTGTCCTGTCATTTACTGGGCTGCTCATCGGTGCCGTCATCCTCTTTACCGTGCCTGGTTCAATAGCCAGGCCGATAACCGAGCTAACCGAGTCCGTCACTGACATTAGCAAGGGCAACATCACCCGACCGGTCTCCGTGCGGGGTACCCACGAAGTCAAAGCACTCGCAGAGTCAGTGGAGCGGTTGCGTGTTGCTGTCAAGGGACTTATGACGCGAATAGGCAACCTGCAAAAAAAGCAAAGCGAGGCGAAGCGCCAATCATTCGCTTAGCGGGTCTTCAAGCTTCTTTACGCCCGACACGTCGTTAAGCGGGTTCCTGTCCTGGCGGGACTCGGCCTGTCACGCCATCGTCTTTCTGGTCGAGTGACTGACCGCTCCATGCGCAGGAGCTGCCTGTCAGATTTCAATTGCCTGCTTTACGCTCAGTAGCTGCCGGTCGAGTAATGCACTTCCGGCAGGCAGCTAGCGCTCTACATGCGAATACCGCTTGGCAAAGGCTTCACTGTCACGCCCGACCTGCAATACATCGTCCACAGTGATTTCAATCCTGAACAAGATGGCAATTGGGTCATCGGCTTGCGCGCTGGTTGGAGCTTCTAACGGGCGCGCCATAGGTGCTTGCGCGAAAGTAGAGAACTAAATAGCCTGCGGCCACTCTCATCGCCGTTTGATCCTGATAGGAGTTAGTGACGCCTCTCTAATAAATTGCCGATCAAGGATGGGGCTTTGTTGGCCAAGCTTCTCGAGGATTTAGGAAAGGCGTGATTGCCGGAGTAGGCGTACGATCGCAAACGCTCGAACGTCCGCAAATGGCCGAAAGCTGCCACACCAAAGTCGATCATTCCTCCGCTGGAATGTCTCCTTTATGTGCGAAAGCGAACGTCCGTGATCTCAGGTTCGGACCGGCAGAAAACGACCCAAAGCGGTCATTAGGTGCGACGCATAAAAGGCGTAATATAGTTACTCCTCTCGGGTTGAGGACCAAGGAATCCCGCCATGGGCACCGAGCCATTGGAGCGCAAGCTCGCCGCCATTCTCTACGCCGATGTGGCTGGCTACAGTCGGCTGACTGGCGAGGATGAAGAGGGTACCCATCGCACGCTGAGCGCCTACCTCGACGCCATCACCGCCTCGATTAAGCAATACCACGGCAGCGTCATGCACTTTGCCGGCGATGCGGTGTTGGCCGAGTTCGCGGCGGTCTCCGATGCGCTCGCCTGTGCCATCAATACCCAACACGAGCTCAAAGAGCGCAATCAAGATCTTCCTGAAAACCGCCAAGTCCGGTTTCGAATCGGCGTTAATCTCGGTGAGGTGATCGTCGATCGCGGTGAGATCTATGGCGATGGGGTCAATGTGGCGGCCCGTCTCGAGAGCCTGGCAGAACCTGGCGGGATCTGTATCGCCGAGTCCGTGCACACGGCCGTCGGCAACAAGCTGCCGCTCGATTACGAGGACTTAGGCGAACAGTCGGTCAAGAACATTGAAAAACCCGTACGGGCTTACGCGGCACACCTTAAGCCCGGCGCAGCGCGACCAACACCGAGAGCCAAGCGTCGACACCCAATGCGTCATGTGATGGTCGCTGGCACAGCAGCAGCGCTTATCATCGCTATTGGCATGATTGTCTGGCTCACGCTATGGGCACCGAGGACTGAGCTGGGATCCGAAGCACGTATGGCCTCGCGGTTGCCAGAAAAACCGTCGATCGCCGTGCTCCCTTTCAGCAATCTGAGTAATGACCTGCAGCAGGAATATTTCAGCGACGGGATCACCAACGATTTGATCACCGAGCTGTCTAAGCTTTCTGATCTCCTGGTCATCGCCAGCAACTCGGTGTTCACCTATAAGGGCAGAGCGATCAAGGTCCAAGAGGTAGGCCAGGATTTAGGGGTGCACTATGTGCTCGAGGGCAGTGTGCAGAAAGCCGGCGAGCGTCTGCGGATCAATGCACAGCTCATCGATGCGGGTACGGGTCATCACCTGTGGGCGCAGCGGTTCGATCGCAGGCTCGAAGATGTCTTTGCGCTGCAGGATGAGCTCACGCAAAAAATCGTCACGGCCCTATCCGTCAAGCTGACCGAAGAAGAGCACAAGCGACTCGCACACCGATACACGCGCAGCGTAGAGGCCTACGACTATTTCCTACAGGCCCTGGCGCTGCTGAGTCTTCGCACGGAGCAGGAAAATGAGCGAGCGCGGACGCTTTACCAGCGCGCCATCGAACTCGACCCGGCGTTCGCCCGTGCTTACGTCGGGCTTGCGTTGACGCACCTGGCGGATTTCCGCGAAGGCTGGAGCACGCGACCGGAAGAGTCGATGGCACAGGCGCTGCGCCTGGCAAAAAAAGCGGTGGCGCTCGATGATAGCTTACCCGAAGCCCGCCTCCTCCTCGGCCAAGTTCATTTCTCGCGCAAGGAGCATGCGCAGGCTCTGGAAGCGAGCCGGCGCGCGATAGCGCTCAGACCGAGCTATGCTGACGCCTACGTCCTCATGGCAGCGATTCATAACCATGCGGGCGCGCCCGCAGACGGCGTGGTGTTTATCCACAAAGCCATGCGCCTCAACCCCAGGGCAACCTACGTCTATTTCCTAGTTCTCGGGCACGCGCATTATCTTCTGGGTGAATACCACGAAGCGCTGTTGGCGCTGACGGCTGCCTATGATCGAAACTCGCGCTACCTTCTAACCCGCCTGTTACTAGCTGCAACCTACGTCAGATTGGGTCGCCTGGATGATGCGGGCTGGGTAGCGGATCAGATTCTCGCCGATGACCCGGATTTCAATCTCGATCGCTGGGCACAGACCCGACCGGATGTAAACCCAGCGCAGCTGGCCGAGCAGGTAGCCGACCTGCGCCTGGCGGGACTGCCATAGCGTGGTCCTTAGCGTAC
>QKEI01000147.1 GCA_003251795.1 Candidatus Muproteobacteria bacterium | reverse complement strand
CGCACATTCGCGAGTGCGTGGACTGGGCGCTGAAACTCTCGCCGCGCGAGCGTCCGCACACGGCCTTTGCTCTGCAACGTGGTTTGATGGGCCACGGCATGAGCAACAAAAAAGCAATGCCGCAATCCGCCGTAAACTTTCGTTCGGGATTTATTGGTATTTCGAAGATTGCCACACAGTTGGAGGATGAAAGCAAGATCAAACGCGGGTTTTTCGAGAAATTGCTTATCGGCCTAGTGGTTCTGGCGGTCATCAGTATCTTGCCGGTAAAAGTGTTGCGAGAAAATCAATCGATTAGCGACAACGATCTGTTTACCGGCATCGATACTGTACGCAAGGCGATCATGCGTACGATTGGTCTCGAAAAACAGGGAACGAAGCCTGTTCTGCGCAGCCAGACCGCACGAATAATGGAGACGGTCGAACCCAAACCTATTCCGGCTTTCAATGCAGCGAAAGTGCTGGCCCATACGCTAATCGGCCATTCCGAGCGCGTGGAATCGCTCGCTTTCCTGCTAAACGACACCGTGTTGGCGTCGGCATCAGCAGACGGCGTAGTCAGACTGTGGAATGTTGAGGCCGGTACTTTGGCGCAAGCATTCGATGCCAGCAACAATGCCATCGGTACGCTGGCCGTCTCCCCGAATGGGAATTGGCTTGCGCTCGCGGGTAGCGACAACAAGATCATGCTGTGGGATGCCAAGGCGGGGCATATGGCCGGTGAGTTCAACGGGCATGCCGGCAGCGTGCGGCAAATGGCTTTTTCGCCAGACGGGCATACGCTGGCTTCGGTAAGTCGTGACCAGTCAGTGATTCTTTGGAATGTCGACAAACGTGAAGCGATTCACCGGCTGAGCGGCTACGAGGATGCGATCCTAGCGTTAGCCTTTGCTCCCAATGGGCGGCGCATCGCTACAGGCGACGCCAAAGGTCAGATTAGATATTGGGAGATATCCAGCGGCAAGCTCGTCGGCTACTTCCGCGCTCACGACGAGCGCATCACCGCCCTGGCGTTCTCACCCGATGGCAAATGGTTGGCCTCCGGTGGTCAGGATAATTTTCTCAAGCTCTGGGATACCGGTCTCGAGCGCAAGGATCGCCTGCTTGGGGGGGCGCCTCGTGCAGTAAACGCCATCGTATTCACCGCGGATAGCAAATGGATGCTCGCCGCCGGCACTAGCGATGCCGTCAAGATCTGGGACGTCGACTCCGGCCAGGTCGTCCAGCAGCTCTATGGGCGCAACAACAACATCTATGCTCTGGCGCTCTCAGCCGATGGCAGCGCCGTAGCGACCGGCGGTGAAAATCAGGTGGTACAAATTTGGCGGTAAAAAGCGCTGTGACGCAATGCCTTCATGATGTCATCCGGCACGCAAATCCGCATGGACCCACACACGCTACCCGTGGCGGGTGGCCTTGGCCGCCCGGTTTTTCGGGTCCCATCGCTGTAACTGTCAGTACGACGGTTGATAGCGATAGGGCCCGGCGTGCAGATGCACCGGTCAGTTCTGGTAAATGAATTCCACGCGACGATTAACTCGCCAAGACGTTTCGTCGTGGCCCATTGCCAGCGGTTGCTCTTCGCCATAAGAGATCATTGTGATGCGATCGGTGCTGACGCCCAGCACTTGCAGCATGCGTTCGACTGATTCACCGCGACGCTCGCCCAATGCCAAATTGTACTCACGAGTGCCGCGCTCGTCGGCGTGGCCCGTCAGGTTGATTTTGACACCCGGGTTCGCCTCTAGGTAGGCGGCGTGCTGCTCGATGAGGCGGCGTGACTCACTGTCGATGGCGCTGCTGTCGTACTCGAAAAGGACCCGTAGCTTCCCCGGGCGTTGAGCCGCTACCTGCGTACTGTCGTTCGACCTCTCTCCTTTGACACCGCTGTCCGTGGTGCTGGTGGTCGTGCCTGCGCCGCCGGACTCATCGCCCCGGGTCGCACTGCTGCCGCCACAGGCGGTGAGAGATAGTGCAAAGGTAACTGCAATTGCGGTGTTAACTATCCATGTCTTCATGACGGTTACTCCCTCTATATAAGTCGATGATACGCGGCGGTCACGTGGATTCGCATACGTCGCCTTTCTGGACTCCGTAAACTTGCCCTACGCGTCCGTCGACCGAAACAGGTGCCAGCGCACCGCACTCGGTGTCCATCGATCTACCCACCTTGGGAAATCATTCACAAGACTAGGCGAGCGAAACGACAGAGACGAGTCCACTCGTCGGTAGGTTGGCACCTCTTAGCACACCTTCAAAGGGTCAACATACCCCCTAAAGAAGTATTTGCACGCAAAAAAGCCTTATCGCAGGACAAGCCGCGACGCCTGATCTGGAGCAAAGCGATATCGGTACGGTTTCCGGCAAGCACAAGTTACGCGAGCTATGTGAGCGATTTTCTCCCTTTCGAGGCACGCAGCGCGTCAATACGGATGGCGCCGGCCTTTGCGGGGAAGATAGGAAACATGGTTGCACGGCGGCGATTGGCCGTGACGCGCTTCGTATTCACGCAAAAGCTCGTGCTCGCGCGCGACAGGGTCCGAGTGCACCTCACAGCGATAGTGAGTCGCCTGACTGGCAAGGGGGCCGAAGCGCCCTGCCTGATGGTTCTTTAGATGCGCCCGGATGGTCGTGATAGCGAGGCCACCTTCCGCGCGGCCGATATAGATGAGGCGATCGCCTTGATATAGTGCGTAGACGCCTGCCTCCTCTGGGGCATGGGCGATATCGTCCTCTGAAAATACCCGTAACTCTCCGTCGATCTGCATGCCCCCTCCTTGGGCGGCTGCGACAGCCCGACATATACAGATTCTATTAGGAGCCGGGACCCCAAAGAGCACCGTTCATCGCGAAAATTGCCACGCTCAACCACTTGTTTGTTTCGGAGGCTATCAGCCGGTTGGCCGCCTGGCGCCTCGTTCGACCAGGACGACCGGCGATGATTTGGCACAAAAGGTGCATTTCTTGCGACATCGTTCCTGAAGTAAACCCAACCGGAGAGCATCAGAATGCGCAGATCATTACAGAGCATGGTCATGGCGTTAGCTGTAATGGTTCCGCCGGCCTTTGCCGACAATACTACAACCTGCAGACCCGGTTATGGCAACCGCGCCTCAGAATGTACGGCTCGCGACACTGATCGCGACGACGCAACCGAATTATCAGAGAGGGCCGTACATAAGGTGGGGGAGTGTGCCCGCATCGAGAAGTTACTGGCCAATCCGCAAACGCGTGAGCTGATGATGCAAGAGGCCGAGGGCAAGCGCGCGGTCTGGTGGTACGCCGGCAACTGCCCGTTGGGGAAATCGAAGAGTTAGTAAACTCGACGCGCGAACAATTTAGTGGCAAGAGCAGGGGTCCTGCAGAATTTCCGCACGTTTGATTCTCTGGAATCGATTTGATGCGTGGACATATGACTCCCCGGACTGCGATGATGCTTCAGATGTCCCAAGTCGTTGCCAAGCAGCTTCAGGAATAATACTGCCTCACTTTTTTTGTTAATCTACCTGCAACATGAAGTTCTGCCCTAGGTGTGGACAGGCATCACTTGCGGCTTCGCCGAAGTTTTTCTCGTGCGGAGCATGCGGATTTACCCTGTTTCAGAATGTGGCCGCAACAGTTGCTGCCATAATTGACTTCGAGGGTTCAATCCTGGTGGCTGTACGTGCTGAAGATCCCGATGCTGGTAAACTCGATCTCCCAGGCGGGTTTGTGGATCCCGGGGAGACAGCTGAACAGGCTCTCAGGCGCGAGCTCACCGAGGAGCTGAACCTCAGGGACGTCACGCCCGTCTATTTTTGCACCTATCCCAATATCTACCCCTATAAGTCGGTCACCTATCATACATTGGACGTGTTTTTCACCATAGAGCTATTAAGGATGCCCAAACTCACACCTGCAGACGATGTGGCCTCGATTGAGTGGGTCAAGAAAGAGGAGCTAGACCCTCAGGACTTTGCGTTTTCATCAATGCGGGCTGCTCTTTCAGAGTACACCCGATCCAATCGTGAATAACTCAGAGCGGGCGTGGTAGATCACGGGAGTAGTGGCAAGCGAGTTTAAAAGAAAGAAGTGAGCATTACAGTCTGGACAGTCATTGTCGTTGTAGCTGTAGTAGCGCTAGTGATCATCATAAAGGTGGCGATTCTTGCGCTTATGATGAAGAGGGAACAGATGCGTAGCATCCATCGGCAACCTGACGGGACCTACGATGATGAGGAAGTTGATGACGTTGTCAAAACGAGACGTGAAAGACGGGAATAAGGATTGGTTGATGGGTACGACGGTGCGGATCCGTCAGGTCATGGCGAGGCAATTTAAGATTTAGGTTGAGGATCTCTAGACCCCTAGTAGCCTAAGGGTAAGGAGTTACACAGACGTAACTCCTTGTTTTAGTGGCTCCCCGGGACGGACTCGAACCGCCGACAGGGTGGTTAACAGCCACAGAAGAGAACTTGTGTACTTAACCAAAT
>QKEI01000302.1 GCA_003251795.1 Candidatus Muproteobacteria bacterium | reverse complement strand
GGGCCATTGCGGCAAGGAGCGGGCGCGCCGATAGCAGAGGGTGACATAATCCAACTTGGCGATGCGTGCTCCGAACTCGGTGACCTGATCATCCGGTACATTCCATACGACCATTGCGTTGGCGCAATAGCCAAGCTCATGGTGACGGACAATGACGCCGAAGCGCTTAATCACACCCTCGTTCTGCAGTGACTGAATCAGCGCGATGACCCCTGTCTCTGTTAAACCCACGCGCGCAGCCAGCGCCGCATAGGGTCGAGGCACCAGCGGCAAGCCACGCTGCAGCGCCTCAATCAACCGAGCTTCGTGCTCGCTCCTCATGGTACCGCGTCGCCCTCGCCTGACCCCCATTGCAGGTCGAAACCGAGATCGATGTGGTAGTCATCGAGCATCGGCAGACGCAATACCGGCAGGCCGCTGCGCTGCTCAATATCGCACAGCACGTGTTCCAGTTGTGTTTCATTGCTGCCGGTTGCTACGAACCAGAGGTTGTAATGGTGTTCGCGTTCGTAGTTGTGATTAACTTCGGAATAACTGCTGACGATACTAGCGACCTGATCTAGCTGTTCAGTTGGCACTGCCATCGCCGCGAGTGTGCTCGTGCCGATACTATGGGGGCGGAAAATCGGTCCGACGCGACTGATCGTACCGCCCGCACTCAGCGACCTCAGTGCATCGATTGTTTGCGCCTCTGAGCTACCAAGGCGCTGGGCAATCTCAGAGAAGGGCTGTGAGCACAGAGGAAACTCCCGCTGAAACTCATTGAGCAAGCGCTTTTCCAGTTCGGTCACCGTCGGCCTCACGCCGCACCCCCGCACCTTTCACAGTCCAATTTTATGCGCCCTGGCGGTGAAGAAGATGCCGCTCGGTTTTGCCGCCGGTAACGAAGCCACCATGGCGAAGTCATTGGTGTCGTAAACATTCACTCGGTCGGCGTCGCGCACCGACACCCATACTTGTTCGCCGCGCGGTGTGAATTCCATATGCAGTACGGTTTTGCCAGGGGTAATGGTTTTGACGATGGTCCGCGTGGCGACATCGATTACCTGCACCGTGTCGTTGTTCGGGAAAGCGAAATTGACCCACACCTGGCGGCCGTCAGGGCGAGCCATAACAAAGACCGGTTGCCCATGTACGGCGATGCGGCCAACCTCCTGCCAATCCCGTTGGTCGACCACCAACACCTGCGACCTTCCGACCGCCGGGATGAATATGTCATCGCCGGCCACCGCCCAGCCCTCCAGGTGTGGCATCTTGTAGACGGGCATCTTGCGGGTGCCGCGGCCGTAGCCTGGCAGAATGCGTTTGACGCCGGCATCAAGATGCCACAGATCGAGCAGGGCGAGGCCGTCTTCGCCGAAGAGGCCGGCGATGTAGTAGCGCCCGTCCGGGGTTATCAGCGCATCGTAGGGCTGATCACCCACCTGTTTGAACTTCTGCACTATCGGTTTCTGTGCATCCTTCATATCGGCGACCCAGATCTCGCCGGCATCGTAAAGCGCGAAGACGAAGCGATGCTCCGGTGCATCGACAAGACCGACGACCTTGGACCGCTGACCACTATTTCCATAGAGCGCTGGAATGTCGGCCACCAAGGCGAGCGTATGTGCATCGAAGACCTTGACGCCCCCCGGTGTGTAGTTGGATACCGCGACCAGCCGTCCATCCTGGGAGATAGCGCCGCCGATACTGTTGCCCGCCTGCACGATACGTTTCACTATCTGCTGGCGCAGTAGATCGACTTGGGTAAGGCCGCCGTCGCGACCGAAAACGTAGGCGTAGCGCTCGTCGCGCGAGTAGACGACGGAAGCATGCGAGAGGTCGCCCAAGCCGCTGATCTGCGCTAGGCGCTTGTGTGCACTGGTCTCGACGATCAACACGCTGCCGGCTGCACGCTCGATAACAACGCCGAGATCGCCGGTGCCGCGCGTGCTCGCGCAGCCGGCGAGTAGCACAGCGTAAATAAGGCACAACGCAATGCCCCGGTGGCGGCAAGCCGCAATGACTTTAGCGGTCATTGATAGCGCCTCGCTTGAGCATATCGACCATCCACCTGACCTCGCTTTCGCTGACAAACGGACGCCACGGGGGCATGGGGGTGCCCGCACGGCCGTCGAGAATCACCCCGCGTAGGTACTCGGCCGGCTTGCCGCTGAGTGCTGCTGCTGTAAGAGGCGGGCCTAGCCCGCCCTGCAAGGTCATGCCATGGCACGAGCCGCAATCTTGGCGTACGAGGTTTACCAATTCTTGCTGGCGAGGAGCGGGGGGATCAGCCAGCACCGGTGCCGATAGCAGCACCAGCCAAGCGATAACGGTAGCGCGTGTGAGCATCTATAAACCCCTGCGCACATCGGCCCGTAGTCCGACCACCTCGGCCATGGAAAACCAATCCAACTCGCGTGCTAAGGCCACGACCTTGCCGATGACGAATAGCACCGGCGGTGCAAAGTGCTGTGCGGTAACGCTTGCTGGCAGCTCGGCGAGCATGGTGATGCAACGTCGCTGCGCGGCGGTGGTGCCGTTTTCAATGGCAGCGGCCGGGGTTGTCCCGGGCAAACCCGCGGCGATCAATGCAGTGCAAATCTCGTCAACGTTGGCGAGACCCATGTAAACGACGATAGTACTCTGTGGGTCAGCCAGCTTATTCCAAGCGATGTCGAGCGGTTCATTGTTATGTCGATGGCCGGTGACGAAATGTACGCCCGTTGCCAGGCCACGATGGGTCAGTGGGATGCCGGCGTACGCGGCGCAGGCTGTGGCCGCCGTCACACCGGGCACCACTTCAAAAGCAATGCCATGGCGAACGAGATGTCGCGCCTCCTCACTGCCGCGACCGAAGACGAATGGGTCACCGCCCTTGAGGCGGACAACGTGACGCCCATGACGCGCCAGAGTTACGAGCAGCCGGTTGATTTCCTGTTGGTTTGCAGAGTGATTGCCGGGACCTTTGCCGACGCAGATGCGTGCTACGCCTTGGGAGACGATGGCGAGCACCTCAGGTGACACCAGACGGTCGTAGACGACGACATCCGCCTCTTGTAAAAGGCGTTGCGCTTTGACGGTCAGCAGCTCAGGATCACCCGGACCTGCACCGACCAGATATACACAGGGCGTGCAACTCACGCTATACCCTTACGCCAGTGTTGGTGTCAGCACGACTGCCGCAGCCAGCGGGCGGGAGATAGCCCGCCCGCTTAGCCGATCGACCTAATACACGTCGTGCTGTGTGTTGTAGACATTAAACTTGCCAGTCGGCGTGACCAGACGCTTATCCTTGATTACATGTTTGAGCTTGTGCGTCTTGTCATCGACGATGACAAGGGCGGACTGCTCGGTCTTGCCGTTCCAGACGGAGAACCAGACTTCGTCGCCTGCCTTGTTGTACTCTGGCTGCACCACGCGTTTCGGGCCCTCGCCGAGATTGGCCCACTCGGCAATCGGTAGCACAGTGAAGCCCTTGTCTAGATTCCTAATGTCGAACACCGCGACAGACTGGCTCTTCTTGGGATCGGGATTCAACGCCGTGTCTACCCACAAGTTGGTCGACTTGGGATGGGTCTTGATGAACAGGTTGCCGCCACCCTGACCCTTTAACATGCGCACTACTTTCCAGGCATTTTGCTTATGTCCCTTTGGGTCGGTACCGATGACGGCGATGTGTTCATCACCCAGATGGCCCGTGGCCCACACCGGTCCGTACTTCGGGTCGACAAAATTGGCGCCACGGCCGGGGTGCGGGATCTTGCCGACCTCGATCAGTGCTGCCAGCTTGTCGGTCTTGGAATCGACCACGGCAATCTTATTGGATTTGTTGGCGGCGGTGAGGAAATAGCGCTGCGTTGCATCCCAGCCACCATCGTGCAGAAAACGCGCGGCGTCGATGCTGGTTACCTTGAGATTGTTTACATCCTCGTAGTTGACCATCAAGATCTTGCCCGTTTCCTTCACGTTGACGATAAATTCCGGATGCTCATGCGAGGCGACGATAGCGGCCACACGCGGCTCGGGGTGATACTCTTGGGTATCGACCGTCATGCCGCGCGTGGACACGATCTTCAACGGCTCGAGTGTATCGCCCTTCATGATGACGTACTGCGGTGGCCAGTACGTTCCAGCGATCGCATACTTGTCCTCGTAGCCTTTGTACTTCGAAGTCTCGACAGAACGAGCCTCGAGCCCCGTCTTGATAACGGCGACGTTGTCAGGCTTTTCCATCCATAGGTCGATGAGGTTAACCTGGGCGTCGCGGCCGACGACGTAGAGGTAGCGCGCGGAGGATGACAACCGTGAGATATGTACGGCATAACCGGTGTCGATAACGTTGACGATTTTCTTGCTGTCGCCGTCGATCAACGCTACCTGTCCGGCGTCACGCAATGTTACCGAAAACAGATTGTCGAGATTGAGCTTGTTCATTTTTTTCTTTGGGCGCTGCTCGGGCGGGATCAGAACGCGCCAGCTCGCCTTCATTTCTGTCATGCCCCACTCCGGTGGGGTCGGCGGCTCGTGCTGCAGGAAGCGCGCCATGATGTCGACGTCTTGGGAGGTGAGCTCACCGGAAGTTCCCCAATTGGGCATACCGGCGGGGGAACCGTAGTTAATAAAGACCTTGAGGTAATCGGTGCCTTTTTTCAGCGTAATATCCGGCGTCAGCGGTTTGCCGGTAGCACCCTTGCGTAAGACGCCGTGACAACCCGCGCAGCGCTCAAAAAATATCTGTTTCGCTCGCTTGAACTCCGCGGCAGTAAGTGGTGGTGCTTTTGGGGTGACGTGCTCTTCCGCCTTTTCCGGTTCGGTCGCCAGTGGCGCGCCCTTGTAACGCATCTCGCTTTCCGGCGTCGCAGGATGGCCGGACGGTTTTTCGTCTGCCCAGCCGATCACACCCGCCATCATGGAGAGCACGCCTGCTGCAGCGAATGCACTAGCGTGTCGCAGATATTTTGAATCCATGGTGATCCTCCTGACCCTCAAGTAAGAAGCTTGGCAAGATACTAGGGGGCCGTAGCAACTCGCTCCTTGACCTGGGTCAAGTGGGGCAGGGCGCCTCGGGCGAGGTGGCGGCGGCGCTACTGCGGGGGCCCGGATGGCGTTTTCGGAGGGGCGACCACGATACTGTGCTCATCGAGGCCGGCGAAGCGCTTGGACAACACCGTGGCGTCGGGCTCACGGCGCTTCAGGCGGGTAACCATCGGTGGGCAGCGGTACACATGCCAGTATGTCACCTGGCAGTCGAGGCAGTAATGACATTCCGCTTCATTGATCTCGCCGTTATGACGGATAGCTCGACTCGGACACTCATTGGCGCAGATCTGGCAGGGGCGTCCACATTCGCGGTGTCGGCGCAACCAGTCGAAGATCTGGAAACGTCCGGCGATCGCGAGCCCGGCGCCGAGTGCACAGAGATACTTGCAATAGAATTTGCGGTTGAAGGCGGCGATCAGCAATAGACTACCGGCGTACAGCACATACCACCACTCGCGCTGGAAGTGCAGCGTGATCGCGGTTTTGAAGGGTTCTACCTCGATGTAGCGCGCGGCCGTGCCGAGGGACTGCAAGGAAATACCGAACAGCCCAAGTAGCAGAATATATTTGATCGCCCACAGGCGTTCGTGAACCATCTCTGGGAACTCGAGCTGAGGTATACGCAGGCGCTGCGCGAACTGTTGGATGAATTCCTGCAGTGCCCCGAACGGGCACAGCCAACCACAAAATACACCGCGCCCCCATAGCAACAGGGTTACCGCTACGAACCCCCAGAGAATGAAGATCAACGGATTGATGAGGAACGTATCCCAGCGAAAATCGTGCAGCACGGCATGGATGAAGGTCAACACATTGAAAACCGACAACTGCGCTAGCCCGTACCAGCCAATGAACACGACGGTAAAGAGCAGATAGCTATTGCGCACGATACGCAGCAGTTTCGGGTGGCGTGCGAGCAAGTCCTGAAAGATCAACAACGCCGTCAGTAGTGCAAGACCTGTGCATAGCACAATGATCTGGAATAGGCGCTGGCGCCACACGCTGACCCAGATCGGTTCTTCGTCTGGTGCCATGGTCGTTTCTATTGGTGGTGTGGCGACCGGCGTTGATTTGGGCGCAGCAGCTTGTATGGACACGGGCATGCCGCCCTTGCCGATGCCACGCGATTCAGCGATGCGCTGAGCCGATTTCATCACCGTCGCATTCTCCACCATAGCCGTGATCGAGGCACCGGTGATGCTATCGATGACCACGTCACCCCGGCGCATGCTGCCACCAATGGCGATGCGGTCGGACACCGACTTGCCACGGTACTGATCGACGAACTGACGCAGATGCTTAGGTGTTACGCCGATGACAAGGATTGGTTCTTCATGTGCGATGATCCTGACACCGGTGATGCGACCTTGCATATCGATGCCAACAAGATTGTTGATAGGTTTTCCAGAATACGCCGGGATTTGCAGGACGTCTTTGGTCAGGTAAGCGTAACCGAGCAGCTTGTCGCCCTGATAAACAGGGGCGGCAGGCGGGTTGCCGACAAGTGAACCGAAGCGAGTTGCGTCCGGGAAAAACTCACGCGTCTGAGGGTATAGATCTACGATGCCCTCTCCATAGGCAACTTGCACCGCATAGCCGAGGCTAAGGCATGCGGCGGTGATAGCAATCAAACATGTGCGACACAGTCGGCTCATCAACGATTACAGCGATTAGTTGGAACGGCTCACGCTAACAACTACGCTACGCAGACGCTTTGACTTTGGTCAATAGGCGCCGGGACACGCAGGACTGAGTGAGCGTTCGATCAATGTGGGTGTCAACGAGAAACCCGGGTAGTCCAGTCCGCCACATTACTAAAGCATAGGAGGATTGAGAACCACAGAAGGCAAGGGTCTAGGAAGCGGGCTGGAACAGGGGCCGCGAGCATATGCGCCAGGGCATGTCATGCCTCTGGCGCTCCGAGCGCGATGATCAGTCGGGGCCGTGGCCGTAGTGGCCCAAGCCCCGACTCTTAACTCTTCTTACCCGCCGCTATTTCGCGGGTAGCGTCTGGCAGTAGGCCAGAACGTCTACATGATCCTGGGTATCAAAGGCGAGCATGGACAGCATGGGCACAGCCGGCTGCCCCATGCGGATCTTATGTAGCGTTTCCCAGGGGTTATCACTGGCAACGGTGCCGATATACTCGGCTTTTGGGGGGCTCTTGAAATTAATCAGCTTACCATCGCTGCCGTGGCAGCGGGCGCAGACCGTTTGAAAGATACGCTCGCCGTTGGCTACATTTCCCTTTGCCTTTTTGGTGGCCGAGTCGATGTAGTCGTCCATGTCTATTTGTCCGTGGGAGACGAAATGGGCCAGGGCAGTCATATCTTCGTTCGGTATCAGCTTGCTCAAGCCGTGGGTCTCATTTTTCAGGTTGGCGACGATACTGTCTATCGGGGCATGGACCATGTTGCGAATGCCGCCTATGCCGGTGTAGTGGCTGCCTTTGCTGTAGGCACCGCGGGCGCCCTTGTAGTCCCAGCCATGACATTCCTTACAGCGCCACGTCGATGCCCCCTTTTGCTTGCCGGCCTTGGGGTAGGCGGGATGCGTATCCTTGGGAGCGCTCTTACCCAGAGTTTTGTACCAGTTGTCGTACAACACGCCGCCCCGGGTAATGAGCACTAGATGTTGGGCGCCCGAGAGATTGCCGAAGCCTTCGATGTCGTGAGCCTGCACGGTCGCAGGCAGCGATGGAAAAGCGGCAGCGATGCAAGGCAGCACAAAGAGGACCGAGCGTTTCAGCAGGTGCTTTCTCATTGCTTTTTCTCCATGAATGATATGCAAAGCTACCCTGATCCCCAGGAAGTATTATTTCTTTGACTTGGATCAAGAAATCCACCAACTGCGCACGCCCGATCGACAGCGAGCCCTTTGTATTGTGCATGTGCACAAATCTCAGGCGGACAAAGGCGGGCGAATTTTGAAAATCGGAAACAGCGAGATAGCAACAGCGAGCGGAATCAGCGCAAGTACTTGTGTAGCCTGGCGTCCTTAGTTTTGAAGTGTTCGGTGAACCAGGTACTCAGACAGGCTGCGAGCTCATTTTTGTCGAAACGTGCGTCATCTTCGTAGGCGTCCATAATGTCGCGGATCTCATCGAGCAGGCGTTCGTGGTCAGCTTTATGCTCTTCATACTGATCGTAGGTGTGCTCGCGCATGATCTTCTCCTCGAGCGCGAAGTGCGCGGAAATCTTGGCGTAAATCTCTCCGAGGAAGTTTTCCACGCTGACACCCGAGTCCGGTTGCTCGAGATGCCTGTACAGCTCATTGATTAGCTCGATGAGCTCACGATGTTCGTGATCGACATCCGCTACGCCGAGCGCAAACTCTTTTTTCCATTCTATGAGGGGCATAGGGTACTCCTGTTAGTTTCCCTCATTTGAAGATGAAGCCGCCGGTCTCTGCCCGGAATTCGATAACGAAGTTCTGTTGTGGTGCAAGCTCGACGTCTGCCGCACTCTCGTAGTCGAAACCGGTCGTGCGCTTGCTGTCGCGCAGGCGTGCAACCAGATGGTGCTTGCCCGTTGTTACTGGGAAGCGCTGGTAAATGGTTGCGGAGCCGTCGCGCGCGAGTCCCGTGGGTGGGAGCTCGCCACGGTATAGCGGTTGGTTATCGAGCTCGAGCTCGATAAGTATCGGTAAACGCCCACGTGGGCAGTCAAGCGGCCGGCGCATGTTGGGGGCAAGCTTGGCGATCTCCTCCGCGCTTAGACGTCGGCATTCGCCTACCCGCTGGGCGGCGTGGCTGAAGCTGATCTTGATCTGCGCCATATTCGGGTCACGATACACGTAGGCCGGCGCCGCCGAAAAATAACCAAGCATTGCGCCGAATGCCGCATAAGCGATCGCCTGACCGATGAGGTTGAGAGGCTTAATCATTGCTGCTTGCCTGTTCGGTAAGCCGTTGGCTCGATAGGGGCGTGCGCCTTTCCAGTGGCGCAAGCGCCTTAAGTTTCGCGCGAAACGCATGCAGCGATTGCTCAAGGCTCGCGCTTCCAGTTATACCTGCCCAACAGGTAGCTATGCGCTCGCGCGGCACGCGCGCGCGTAGGCGCGGGTCCCGTTCGCCGGCGAAGCGCTCGCGGGTCCAGCGTATGCCGAGGCGGTAGAAACAGTCGCCCTCACAGCATCCCGTCAGCAGCACGCCGTCAGCGTAGTTGCGTGTGATAATGAAGTCTAGGAAAGCCGGGGGCAAGGCCGCACTGCAGGGCAGTGGCAGTGCCGCCACTCCCGGTGCGCTGAGGCAGCTTAAACTGACGCCCGCTTCGCAACCATAGACGATCACGCGCGCCTCGCCGGACAAAGCACGGCAGGCTGCGAGTGTGCGCTCACGCAGCTCTCTCACGGGGACATGCGGTAAATCGATACCCGGTGCGAGCTCGGATGCGCGGCGAAAGGGCGTTGCGGTCGGACAGGCGCCCGCGCAGATGCCGCAGCTCGTGCAGAGTTTGGTGTTAACCACTGCCTCATGCGTAAAGGGTTTGCCATCTGTGCGCGGACCCAGCACTACGGCACTGAAGGGGCAATCAGCAACGCAACGCCCGCAACCGTTGCAATTTTCAAGATCGACGGTCGCTATAGGTCGGCGGCGTTTGGGAGGCAGCCACGGTGTCAGCAATAGTAGCAACGTTGCTGCACCGAACGCCGCCCATAGCAGCGCCCCGGGAATGTGATCGAGCAGCGGATAGACTGGCAGATAAAACCAGTCCAAGTTAACGATTGCGGTGACAGTGTTCAAGTTGGCAGGGCCTTGACTGATAGCCGGATGCACCAGTGACAGCACCAACAGCATAGCGAGCACGCCCACCGCAAGCCCGATCGGTGGGTTGACGCGTGGGTGCGTGTGCCGTTGGATATGGATCCACATGATGAAGAGCAGGATCAGCGGCACTGCAATATGAATAAATACCATCAATGTGAAGAAGCGATTGCTGAGCGTTGTTTCATGCAAAAAGTTGCGTGCGATCGACTGACCGAAGATCGGTAGGCTGTCAAGCCACTCGGTGGTGGCGATAGCGACATATTGTGCGAGCTTGTCCCACACCAACCAGTAGCCGGTAATGCCACTCGCATAGACAAACCAAAGGATCGGTGTACCCGTTATCCACGCGAAAAACCGTGGTCCGCGATAACGATCCATTACGAACTCGCGCAGCAGGTGGGTCATCATTACCACCACCAAGGCGTCCGAGGCGTAACGGTGGAAGCTACGCATGACGCCAGCCGCGTACCACTGCACGTTCGTGATGTACTCGACCGAGCCGTAGGCGGCGGTGATACCGGTGTCGAAAAAGATAAATAAATAAAGGCCGCTGACGACGACGATCCAATAAAAGAACCAACCCAACGCGCCAAGCTGGTGAAACGGGTTCCAGCTCGGCCCGAACATTGCATCGAACCCTCGTTCGAGCCACTCGAACGCGTAACGGCCCGAGCGTCGCAAACTGATCACGTAGTCGGTCATCCCGTTGGTGTAGGTGGTGTGCAGATGCAAGCGCGGCGGCTCGCGCCAGTCGGCCCCGAGATTGTCACATTTGTCTGCACTATTTACAAAAAGAAGCAGATAACAACCCGCAGCGGGAACATTCTCTACGCAGTCGAAGTCGGTGGACCGCCCTGACGCCAGGCGCGCACCAGAAACACGGCGACTGCGCCAAGACTGACAAGACCGATGCCGATGGCAATAAACAGCGAGTAGTCAAAGCGATAGCGCCCGCTGCTGGGGTCGTAGATGGTGCAAAACAGGCGTACGCCGTTAATCCAGCCGGACAAAGTGCGCGCCTGCGCTGGCGTGCCGAAAACAAGCTGCTTAAGCGGCTCGACGAGCGCGGGTGTAGGGAAGTTATCACCATAGATTTGAGCATACACACGCCCCTGCGCATCGATCAGGGTTATTTGTGCCAAGTGGTCGAAGCCTTTAGGCGATTCGAAAAAGACGAAACCCAACTCCCGCGTGAGGGCATTGATCGTTGCCGGGTCGGCGCTTAAGAAGAACCACTCGGAGATGTTGATACCACGCTCACGTGCGTACGTGCGCATGCGCTCAGGTGTGTCCACCGCGCTATCAAAACCGATAGTGAGTACCGCAAAGCTATCGTTGCCGAGCGCTTCACGGGCGATCTCGACAGTTTGCGCGAGGCGTTTGGTCAGTAAAGGACAGGTGTGGTAGCAGCTAGTGTAAATAAGGCTAATAAGAATTGGACGGCCACGGAGGTCCTGGAGGCGCACTGTCTTGCCGCTGGAATCGATGAGACTGTAATTACCAATGGCGCGCCCGATCGCTGCTTGGCTGATCGCCAGCGCAGCCTTCTCGTCAAAGGGTGGGTTATTTGCTTGGGGTGTATGCTGATGGGCCCACGCCACACCTACCATGCCGAGACAGAGGATAACAACCGCGATGCGCGGTGACGCTCGCGCTAGCTGATCTCCCTTGACAACCCGAGTCAGCCGACAAGCCATCAGTAGCAGGCTCAATTGCAGCAGCGAGGCGCGGAAGTTAGTCATGGCGGCCTTGGTTGTGGGTACCGCCATGAGGTGCCTGCTGGTCAGGAGGAAATAGGTGCCGCCACTGGCGGCACCGACAAGATAGATCCACCCAAGACCAAAGGCGATCGGCAGCAACGAAAGGGCTACGAGCAGGGCGGTATGAGCGAAAATAACGCGCGCGGCTATTCGGCTACCGACAACCACCGGTAACATCGGCACCCCAGCAGCGGCATAGTCCTTCTGGTAGACCATTGCCAGGCTCCAGAAATGCGGCGGTGTCCACAGGAATAGCACTACCGCCAGTATCAACGGTGCCGGCGCCAGCCCAGGATCGACAGCGGCTGCACCGGCCAGCACGGCAAAGGTCCCCGCCAGACCACCCAGCACGATGTTGAGCCATGTGCGTCGCTTGAGCCAGACAGTGTAGACGACGCCGTACACGAAGGCTCCGAGGAACACATACAACGCGGCCATGATATTGAGCGCAAGCGCGGCGGCGGTGACGGAGAATAGCAGCAGCAAGATGATGCCGAGCAACCAGTAGCCGTTTGCGTGAAAGCGGCCGGTGACGAACGGGCGCTTGCGTGTGCGCTGCATACGGGCGTCGAGGTCACGTTCGATATAGTGGTTGAAGGCTCCTGCGCTGGCCGATGACAACAGCACCGCTAGCGCGAGCACGACGATCTGCCAAGCCCGCAAGCTGTCACCGGGCGTGACCGCGAGCCCAGCCAGCGCCGTGAGCATGATGGCCACGCCGATGCGCAGCTTGAATACGGAGTACAACAACCCCAGCATCTCATTCACCGTCGCACCCTCGTCGCCTTACCTGAGTGGCCAAATCTCGGACAGGTACTTCCAATTGATGAAGTAGTAGAGCACGAAGGACACAAAGAACACCGCCACCAGTACGTAAGTGCCGGGCACCTTAATGCTGTCCGCGCTGCCGTAGCTCGAGATTACGTTCAACTTCGGGAGCGAGGTGTCCGTGGTTGGTTTGCCGAACAGTACCGAGCCCACGACCACTGCGATGTACATGATGCCACCTAGGGCGGCTAAGATGGCGCTGAGACCGTTCAGCCCCATCATTAGAAAGGCCGCTTCCGGATAGTCGAACTTAAGCGGCGCATCGGCGAAGGTGATATCCCAATGGCGCCGTGATACTCCGAGTGTGCCAGCGCCCATCATGAAGAGCGAAATGCCGGAAACACCAAGGGCAAAGATGTACGGTTGCCACTGGGCGATTTTTTTCATTACCAGCTCACGACGGAAGATCAGCGGTATCACCAGGTAGGTGATTGCCATGAACGCCAACGTGGTGCCGGCGACCACGGTGCCGTGGAAGTGCCCGGGCGCATACAGCGTGTTGTGCATGATGATGTTGAGTTGCTCCGTCCCCATCACCACACCGGAGATGCCGCCGAGAAAACCAAACAGCACGATCGACATGAACATGCCAGAGAATGCCGGGTTGCCCCAGGGGGCCTTGCGCAGCCAACCGAAGAGCCCCTGAGTGTAGCCATGGGCGCGCTGTGCCGCTTCGATCGAGCCCGGCACCGTCATGCCATGAATCATGCTGCCGAGCACGGCTAGGTAGATGGCATAGCTCGTGTTGAACACCTTCCACTCGGAGCTGATCCCTGGATCAACCAGTAGGTGATGTGCGCTCGCCAGTTGCAGAAAAAGAATGTACAGCAGAAATGCCCCACGGCTGACCTTCTCCGAGAGCGTGCGCGCGCCGAGCACAATGGCGGCAATGCCGTACCACACCGCCACCTGGGCAGAGACGTTGATCTGCTGCGAGGAATGTCCCATGGCCCACCACACCGTCCGGTACATGAGCGAGTCGATGTGACTGACCAGTCCCATGGACCACAACATCGTCGGAATCAAGATGATGGCACCGCTGGCGATCGTGAAGACAGCAATGATGGCTGCTGTTACAGCGCCAAATGTGACCAGCGGGATCGAGCCTTGATATGTTCGTTCCTCGCGGGCGATGACCAGCGTACCAAAAAACACGAAGCAGCCGATCAAGGCCCCCACGGCGAACAGGATGATGCCGAGATAAAAATGCGGTTTGGCCATCATCGGCGCGTACGATGTGAACATCACTGTCGACTGCCCCTGCAACACCGCGATATTGACGATAATCGCGCCGATCAACATTAAGGCGAAGCCGCCCCAGGCCCAGCGCGGAGCCGCCAGTCGCGAGTTCAGCAAGACCGCCGAGGCAAAATAGAGAATCGCAATCTCGAAGAAGATGATCCACACGATCAATACGTCGAGGCCGTGCGCCGTTAACGCCAGGTAGAACCAGTCGGCTGGTAGCAGGTGCACTGCCGGCCAACGGGTAAGAGCAACGCCTAGGCCGAACAATCCGCCGACGGCGAGGAAAATCACGGCCGCTACCGCGTTTGCCTTGATCAGGTTTTCCGCCTTCAGATCGATACGCAGCCCGGTAGTGGGGCACGTACGGAATTGAGTCGCTGTCGCCATGTTTGCCCCCTATTGTTTTACGTAGATCTTGCCGACCATGGTGTGGTGGCCAATGCCGCAATATTCGTTGCAGATGATGCCGAAGGTGCCGGCCTGGTCAGGCGTGAGGGTCACCACCATGTCGTAGTTGGGGTGGATCTCAAGATTGAGATTGACCGGTTGTGCGGAAAAACCATGCAGCCAGTCCATGACATGATGTGCAATCGGTAGTCCTTGTCCTTTTCCAACTCGAGAATGGGCCACCATTGCCACAAGCGCGCGATCAGATAGACATCGCTGCCGGCCGGGGGATGCACCACCGGAATACCGGCTTCCTCGCCCACCTTGTATTTCTCGGCCATCGCTTGTGCCTTCTGTGCGTACACCGCAGGGTCGGTGCGGTAGGCTTCGTTTGACAGATTCTGTTTGCCGGAGCCGTGCCAGTAGATCATCATGAAAAACATGACCAGACCCCAGAGAAAGGCGATAACGATCCATACTAGCTCTGCCTTGGCAACGGGTTCCTTCCACCAAATGCGTTCACTGGGAGGGGTGACAGCCATGGTGCCTCCTTCCTACTTGGCGATGGGAATCTGGACGATTTCCATCACACCCCAGATGACGTAAAACACCGCCGGGATGGTGACGCCCAGAAACAGAAGCAAGAACGGGTTATCGAGCAGTCGTTGCATTACGGGGATCGGTTCGTCGTCGCTGCCGCCTCCCCCACCCCGTGTTGGCGGCGTTCGCTTTTCCGGCTGGGCCATGGGTTTTCCTCCTATATCTTCAACGGGGCCCGCGCGTCCAGGGTGGCGCACAGGTTTACTGGGGCGACATTCAATGCATTTCTTGAGGGGGCGTCCTTGACCTAGGTCAAGCGCTGTTTTGCGGCATTGCGGGATGGGCTTGGGCGAGACGAGCGCTGTGCAACTCAGCTCAGTAGTCGGCGGATGAGGGCGAAGCTCGCCAGTGCGAGCAGCAACAAAATTGCGAGCAGCAACAAAATGGCGAAAAAGATTAATGTACGATATTCCAACGGGTGACCATAGGCGGCCTCGATGCGCCGCAGGATCCAGTCCGATACCAGGTACAGCGCGATGGCGACGATCGTGTAAGTGAGCGCTTCGGCCATGGATGTTACACCTGTGCGCGGGCGTTACTCACCATACGTCAGGTTGCATGCGACTAACTTGACGTACGTCAAGGCGGCCGCGGCCCCACTGCTGATAAGGAAACCTGGCGCTCGTTGAAACCGGCGCGCGCAAGAAACTTTTCATTGTTTTTTATTTGCCATGTATGAGATCGTCAAGATTATCCACGTCGGTTGTGCAACACTGACACTCGTATCCTTCTCGCTGCGAGGCGTCTGGATGTTGTACTGGCCAGCGATGCTAAAGCGGGTTGCGGTCAGGATTGTGCCGCATGTGATCGACGCCGTGTTGTTAGCATCGGCCATCGTGCTGATGATCCAGACTCAGCAATATCCGCCCGCGCAAACCTGGCTCACTGCCAAAATCGCCGCTGTGGTAATTTACATCGTCCTTGGAAGTGTGGCCTTAAAAAGGGGCTCCACCCGGGCAATACGCGTCAGCGCCTGGCTTGCTGCCTTGGCAACGTACGGCTATATCATCGCGGTTGCGCTCACCCGCGATGCCTTTCCGCTGCGAATGCTCTTGACCTAACGGTCATAGGTGGCAGACGCCGAGAGAATGCCGAGGTAGGATTAGCAAAGAATTCCTTCGCCGCGCTCTAAGCACTTCCCGGGTGTGGGAAAGGTTCTATTTTGCCTTCGACACCATGTAGTCGACGGCCGCTTTGACATCAGCATCGCTAAGGCCCATGTTCCCGCCCTTGGGAGGCATGGCGTTAATACCCTTGAGCGCGTGCGTATGCAACGTGTCCATGCCCTTGGCAATACGGTCTTTCCATGCGGCCTTATCACCGAATTTGGGTGCATTGGCTACCCCGGTGGCATGACAAACCGCACAGGTAGCCTCATACGTGGCCTTGCCGTCGGCATAAGCGCTTGCCGTCGCGACGCCCAGGACGGCGAACAAAAGCAATGCCTTCTTCGGTACTCTCATAGTTCATTTCTCCCGCGTTCAAAGTTGATTACGTAAATAATAATATCCGCTGAGTACAGTCGCATTCAGGTGCGACGCGACTATGGTCGCGTGTTACGCTGGGGATCGTCAAGGATGGCGCGCGCGGCTTGCTCGCTCTGTACACCAATTGCCACCAGTTGGCCATCGATGAGTAACGCCGGTATGGTCTTGAGTTGCAGGCGTTGCATCAGCGCCTGACCCTGGGGCTGGTCTACATCGACAACCTCAAAATCGATCGCGCGCTCATGAGCAACCTGCCGCCAGACCGCTTCAGCCCGGCGACAGGATGGGCTCCAGCCCGCTACCAGTAGCTCTACCTTCATCGCTTGCCCACAAAAGGGTGGTTAGGGTCGTGGGCACGAATCTTGGGCGAGCCGCCAGCATTTTTGTTTGATCTGGGTCAATTCGCAACCCGCTGGGTTATCATTGCGCTATGGATCGCCCCGAAAATTGGATGGATGAGTTGCGTCAGGCCTACCTGTTTGCTGGCGTGCCGGAAGATCAATTGCGCTCCCTGCTCAAGACCGTGCAGCAGGTCCAGCTGGCATCCGGCGACGCGCTTTTTCACCAGGGGCAGCGGGCGGAACGCTTCTTCTTCGTGCGGGAGGGATCGATCAAGCTCTTTCGGGTGTCACGCGAAGGCGACGAGAAGATCATCGAGATCTCGCAGCCGGGACAGACCTTCGCCGAAGCAGTGATGTTCATGGGTAACGACGCGCGCTACCCTGTCAATGCCGAGGCGTTGCGGGACAGCTGTCTATTGGCTTTTCCACAGCAAGCGTTTCGCGAGCATTTGTCGAATTCGATTGAAACTTGTTTTGGTATGTTGGCGTCGATGAGCCGCCGTCTACATGGGTTGGTCAACCAGATCGAAAGTCTGACGCTGCAAAATGCCACCTATCGCCTGGTATCCTATCTGCTCGAGCAGTTCCCACACGGTGTGCAAGAGTCCCCGGAAATCGTCCTGACTACACCGAAGAGCGCAATTGCCGCGCGCCTGGCAATCCAACCGGAAACGCTCTCCCGTATCCTCAAGAGGCTGAGTGCCAACGGCCTGATTGAGGCTCACGGTAACCATATTGTGGTGGGTGATATAGAATCGTTGCGGAACCTGGTGCAGATGCCTCCCGCCGAGCATGAGTGATGCAGCCTAGGATCGCTAGCGGATCGGCGCTAGAGTTTTGATTTATATCAAGGAACGCGAGGGAGGCTGGCCTAAGCTAGCGTATTATTCTATTCGTCCTGAGACAGCTTGTGGAACAGCAAGTAGTTTTTGATTCCAAGTTAATACAGCGCTACGACAAGTCCGGGCCACGATACACCTCGTATCCGACGGCGGTGCAGTTTCACGAGGGCGTGGGCGAGGCGCAGTATCGCGCTTTCGCGAGAGCGAGTAACGACGACCCGATACCGCGACCGCTGTCGCTATATTTCCATATCCCGTTCTGCGCTACCGTTTGCTACTACTGCGCCTGCAACAAGATCATCACCAAGAATCGCGCGCACGCGAGCGCTTACGTCTCCCACCTGCAGCAAGAGATCGCATTGCAAGGACAGCTTTTTGACCGCGATCGTACGGTGAACCAGTTACACTGGGGCGGAGGTACGCCCACTTTCCTCAATCAGGGCCAGATGCGCACACTCATGCGCACGACGGCCAAACATTTCCACCTGCTCGACGGCGATCGTGGCGAGTACTCGATCGAAGTCGATCCGCGCACCGTGAATGAATCCACTCTTGTGTTACTGCGTGAGCTCGGTTTCAATCGCATCAGTCTTGGCGTACAGGACTTCGACGCGCGTGTACAAAAGGCTGTCAACCGCATTCAGTCCGAAGCACAAACCCTGGAAGTCATGGAGTGTGCGCGCCATCACGGCTTTAAGTCGATCAATATCGATCTGATCTATGGGTTGCCGCTGCAAAGCGCTGAAAGTTTCGCGCGCACACTCGACAAGATCGTCGCCGCCAGCCCCGACCGGCTGTCTGTGTTCAACTACGCCCATCTGCCGGAACGTTTTAAGGTGCAGCGCCAGATCAACGAAGCCGATCTGCCCACGCCCGAAGAGAAGCTCAAGATTCTGCAGTTAACGGTCGAACTATTGACCGAGGCTGGCTATGTCTATATCGGCATGGATCACTTCGCCAAACCGGATGATGAGCTCGCCGTCGCACAGCGCAACGGCACGCTCTGGCGCAACTTCCAAGGCTACTCGACACACGGTAACTGTGATCTGATCGGTATGGGGATGACTGCCATTGGTATGATCGGTGACAGTTATGCACAGAACGTGCACGGTGCAGAGGACTACTATCAACGTATCCATGCCGGGCGCTTGCCCGCCTATCGTGGCGTAGAGCTGACCAACGAAGACCGCTTGCGGCGCGAGATCATCATGCAGTTGATCTGTCACTTCGCCCTCGACATTCCGCAGCTTGAGAAGAAGTGGAAGATCAAGTTTATGAGTTATTTTGCAGCGGAATGTCACGAGCTCGAGAGTATGGTGTTAGATGGCCTTGTCGCGTTGGAGAACGGCATACTGTGTGTGCGACCGGCAGGTAGGCTGTTGATTCGTAACATATGCATGGTGTTCGATCAGTACCTGCGTAAAGACCCTGCCAAGCAGAAGTTCTCACGGGTCATCTAGGGCCATCGCGCCAACGGGCAGGCGCGCTTCCATTGACCAATCTTGGTGGCTCAGCGAGCGCGCCGGCCTGCATGATCGGGCGCGGCCACGATCAGATTAGCGGCAGGCGAAGCTGATAGATGTCGAAGCCCACAAAAGACAAAGAACCAATCGCGTCTGCCGATGCCATGAACACGGCATTGCAGGCGGAGCAACGCGCACTTGATGCGATCAAGGATTGCGAGCGCGAGGCGGCGGGCATCATCGGCAACGCGCAACAACAGGTGCGCGCCATTGTCGAGCGCACGAACCGGCGCATCGCCAACGTGCATGCGCACTGTGCACGCGTGACCGGCGCGCGGATCGAAACCATGTTGAAGGAGGATACCAGGAAGACGGATCAAGCAATTCCTCTGGAGGAAAACGCGTCTATTCTGGCGAGGGCAGTAGATCGTGTGGCCGCGCGTTTGACGGGCGAGGAGGAGCATGATGCGCCTTCTAGCTGAGCACTGTGGCCGATGAATCGGGTGGCATCTTTTGCCTATGCTCAGACGCGCCTGCAGGCGCGACACGGGACACGTCCGAACGCTGCTACCTGGCGGCGCCTGGAAGGCGTGGGTGATCTGCTGCATTTTCTGCAAAGCGCACGTATGACTGGCCTGCGACCATGGGTATTGCACTTCAGTGCCCGTACTGACATCCACGCCATGGAGCTTTCCCTGCGTCAGCAGTTTCGTCACTACATCGCTGACGTCGCCAGCTGGCAACCGGTCGCCTGGCGCAAGGCAATACTTTGGGTACAGCGATTACCAGACCTGCCCGGGTTGCAACATCTGTTAATGGGTGAGCGCGCTCCCGGCTGGATGCGCGACGATCCAGTGCTGAAACCGTTTGCAACCGATAACCTGCGCGCACGCCTTGAGGCGCTGCAAGACTCCGATTTTGCACCACTAGTGCAGACATGGCAGGCAGGATTGCCGCTGCTGAGCGGCTGGCAGAAGCGATGGCGCGCGCTGTGGCCGCAGATATCGAGCACCATGGCAACCCCATTGGAGCGCTTGGAGGCCCATTTGCGACACCATCTGCGCAGCCTGCGCCAAGGCGACAGCGTCGAGCGCAGTCAACGGGCGTGCGAGCAGCTGACTGAAAAGCTTGCCTACGAGTTCCGCCGGCGCACACACCAGCCAGCCGCAGCGCTCTTGCACCTCACGCTCGTGGCCCTGGATCTGGAGCGATTGCGTGCCGCCCTGGTACGGCGCAGCTTGTTTGCCGAGCATCCACAAGGTGGTGCCTGATGTTTCGTCCGCTGCCCGCCCGCTGGTTCGAGCTATTAACGGCACAGGAAGATCTGACAATGGCGCTTGAAACCCTGGCCGCCACGCACATCGTGGAGATCGAGGTCCACAGCGAAGTAGCGACACGTATGACCATCCCTGATCTGCAAGGTCGTCTGGAAGACTACCACCGCCTGGCACATCGCTATCATGAGTACTGGCCGCATGAGGCGCTGCCACCTTCGACTGCGCCAGGACTGCCGGCACCGACCATGGAGCAGGCTTTGCGGCGACTTTATGGGTGGCGAGATGATGCGGATGCCTTAATAAAGAAGGTAGAGACGCTTCGCGCCGAGCGCACAGAGCTCAACCTTCTGCGCGAGATGCTGGTGCACGCCGGTGAGAACGCGATCGATTTTGCTCTGATAGCGAAGGCCGGTCCGGCACTGGCCGCGAGTATCCATGTATTGCCCCCGGGCACACGCATTGGCCAACTGCCCGGGCGGGTGATCCATAAGCGGGTGACGACACCGCTACATGATTTCTTTCTCATGATCGGGCCACCAAATGAGGTCGATGCCCTGGAACAGGAGCTGATGGCGGTAAAAGGTCGACATCTGTCACTGCCCTCGTGGCTAGCAGGCGGTGTGGCGGATAACCGTCGGCAAGTCACAGAGCGCCTAGCCGAAATCGAGCGTGTGTCAAAGCGGTTGCTCGCCGAAGTAAGCGCACTGGTCGAGAAGCACGACGTGCGTCGAGCCCTGAACGATATTGCCCGGCTTGAATGGCTGGTGACGAACGTCAGCAATCTACCGATTACCGAAAACTTTGCTTGGGTAACCGGTTGGACCAGTGATACGAGCGGCAAGGTACTCGAGAGCGCACTCCAGCGTGCGGGTGTACGCGGCGTACTTCGCTTCCCGCGAACGCCGCTCGGCAAGAGTGCCCCCATGGTCTTGCACAATCCCTGGTGGGCGCAGCCGTTTGAGCTGTTTGCGCGGTTGTTAGGTACGCCGGGGCGCAACGAAGCCGATCCCAGCAGGGCACTGGCTCTGATCGCGCCCTTGTTGTTCGGTTACATGTTCGGTGACGTGGGTCAGGGGCTGGTACTGTTCATAGTCGGCCTGGCATTACAGCGGCGCTGGCCGTTTCTGCGGCTGCTCGTTGCCGGTGGCCTGTCGTCGATGATCTTCGGTGTTGTTTTCGGCAGCCTCTTCAGTCGCGAAGACATCATTACACCGCTGTGGGTGCACCCGCTCGAGCATCCGCTGCCCGTGCTGATCGTTCCTTTGTTTGGTGGTGTTGTCATCCTTCTATTGGGTCTGCTGTTCAACGCCATTGAGGCATATTGGCGCGGGGACGTTGGCAGCTGGGGACGAGTAGAGGCGGCAGTGCTCACCTTATATGTTGGTTTGACCGCAAGCCTGCTGCATCCCACTGCTGGCCTGGCGCTCGCCGCATTCGGTCTCGTGTGGTATCTCGTCGGCGGCGCGTGGGAGAGCTACAGCGGTGGGGCGTCATTGCTCACTGCCCTTGGTCATCTGTTTGAAAGCGTCATGCAGCTAGCAATCAATACGCTTTCGTTCGCCCGTGTTGGCGCTTTCGCCTTGGGGCACGCGGGACTGTCACTCGCCATTGTTACGATTGCGGACGTGAGCGGCCACCCGATTGCAGGTTTTGTGGTCATGGTGGTCGGCAACCTATTAGTGATTATCTTGGAAGGACTGGTGGTATCGGTACAAACGACGCGTCTGGTCCTATTCGAGTTCTTCATCCGTTTTCTGCGTGGCGAAGGCCGTGTCTTTCGTCCGCTGGCCCCGCCTTCTTCGCCCCAAACATGAATAAGGAGAAAAGTATGAATTGGCGCACAAAGCTGACCATCGTTCTGACAGTCGTCGCGGCCATGCTGAGCGTGGTGGCGACCGGCCTTCTTTGGGTCCCTTCGGCTGGGGCTGTCGAGCCGGCGCGCGCGATCGCACTGGATTCCGCGCTTGGCATGGGTCTGTTGGCGGCGGCGCTCGCGACTGGGCTTTCGGCACTCGGCGCCGGTTATGCAGTGGGCACTGTCGGTGCGGCCGCCGTGGGCGCGTTGACAGAGAAACCAGAATTGCTCGGGCGACTGTTGATACTGATAGGTCTGGCCGAAGGTATCGCCATCTACGGCTTGCTTATCTCGATTCTTATCTTTAATCGCCTTGCCTGAGATGCCGAACCAGGACACAGCTATCAACAGGGACCACTAGATGTCTGTACCGATCTTTATTGGCGATGAGATTAGCGCGTCTGCCTACCGGTTGGCGGGTATCGAGACGCGCACCCCGGCGCCAAGCGAGCTCACGGTTACGCTAGAACACGCCTTCAGGGAGTCCGATCTTGTGCTGATCACGGCGCAGTACGCGCAGCAATTGCATGCTGACGAACTCGCCAAGATGCAAGCGCGAATACAGCCGTTGTTGCTCGTAGTGCCCGATGTGCGCGAGCAAGTACCGGTGCCGGATTTTGCTGAAGCGCTGCGTAGTCAACTTGGAGTGGAGACGTGAACGAAGTCGCGGGCGTTATCGATGCGCAGGTCGAGGCGCTGTTACAGCTGGTAGAGAACTATCGCGAGCGCCGGTGCCGTCAGATTCTTGAAGATGCCCGGGCTGAAGCCACGACGGCCGTCAAACACGCCCACCGCGAAGCCCGCGCGCGCATGCACAAGGCGGTCGAGGAGGAACGCGTACGATCGCGGGAGAAAATCGTCTCAACGCAGGCACAGCTACAGACGCAGAGGCGCCAAGGCCAGCAACAAGCAGATGCGGCGCTGCTGCAGCAGGCTTGGGACGCCCTGCAGGGGCGACTGCTGGCGCGTTGGCAAGATGCCGAGTCACGGCGCACTTGGGTGCAGGCACTGGTGCGTCAGGCGCGGGCGCTGTTGCCGGCCAAGAAGTGGCAAATCGAGCATCCGGTCAGGTGGCGCACGCAAGAAGCGCTCGGTCTAGGCAGCGAGCTCAGTGCACAGGGTGACGGCGAATTGCCGGCATTCGTGGAGACGCCCGAGATTAGCGCGGGCCTACGCATTCGTGTAGACGAGGCCTGTCTTGACGGGACGGCGGCGGGGTTGCTCGCCAGCCGGGCGGAGGTCGAGGCACAACTGTTGGCGCAGTTCCATCGCCTGGTGGAGGAAGAACGCGCGGCGGCCAACCGTGGACGCAGGCGCGCCAAGGCCGAGTCATGAGCAAAGCCTTAATTAAGTGGATCAGCGGGCCGGTGTTGCGGGCCCAAGCACAAGGCGTCTTCTTTATCAATGAAGCCGTGCGTGTGGGCGAGCAAAATCTGCTGGGTGAGGTGATTCGCATTCAGGAGCAGGAAATCGTTGCTCAGGTCTACGAAGATACCAGCGGCCTGCGTCCTGGGGTGACGGTAGAGGGTAGCGGTTTACCGCTCGCCGTGCGGCTCGGTCCGGGCTTGCTCGGAAATATCTTTGACGGACTGCTGCGACCGCTATCTGGTACGCGCTCAAGATTTGTCGAGCCCGGCATGTATGCGTCGGTCGTCGGCACATTTCCGTTTACGCCTGAGATAAAGAACGGGGAGCATGTACACGGCGGCATGGTTTTTGGCAGCGTGCAGCCGGTGGACGGCAAGACACAACGCTGTCTACTCCCGCCGAACCTAGAAGGTGAAGTGATAGACATCGTCACTGCGGGCGACTATGCCGAGGACAAGACATTGTGCACGGTACGGGCATCTGACGGCAGCACCCACGAGGTCGCGATGAGCCATCTGTGGCCGGTGCGCGCGCCGCGTCCGATCGCCGAGCGATTGCCGGTGAGCGGTCCGATGTTGACCGGGCAGCGCATCCTCGACGGCTTGTTTCCGGTCGCGCGGGGGGGCAAAGCCGCGCTTCCGGGCGGGTTCGGCACCGGCAAGACGGTGTTACAGGAGACCCTGGCGAAATGGTGCGACGCCGATATCATCGTTTATGTCGGTTGCGGAGAACGCGGCAACGAGATGTCCGGCGTATTGCACGAGTTTCCCCGACTCGAGGACCCGCGCAGTGGCCGCCCGTTGATGGAACGCACGGTCATTATCGCCAACGTGTCGAATATGCCGGTGGCGGCACGCGAGGCAAGCATTTATACCGGCGTAACGGTAGCCGAGTACTTTCGCGATCAAGGCATGCATGTGGCGCTGATGGCGGATTCGACGAGCCGTTGGGCCGAAGCCTTGCGCGAGGTCTCGGGGCGTTTGGGTGAGCTCCCAGCCGAGGCGGGCTATCCGGCCTACCTCAGTAGCCGTCTCGCGGACTTTTATGAACGGGCGGCGCGCGTGCGCACACTTGCCGGCGATGAAGGCTCAGTTACGCTGATAGGCGCTATCAGTCCGCCGGGCGGGGATTTCTCGGAGCCGGTGACCACGCACACCAAGCGCTATGTGCGTTGCTTCTGGGCGCTCGACCGTAACCGCGCGAATGCGCGTTTTTATCCGGCAATCCATCCGCTGCAATCGTACTCCGAAGATGTGCCGGCGCTTGCATCTTGGTGGCAGGCGAACGGAAATCCACAGTGGCTCGCAGCGCGCGGCCAGTTCTTAACCTTGCTTGAGCAACACGCGCATCTTGAGCGTATGGCGCGCATCGTCGGCAAAGAGGCGCTGCCGCCTCGGCAACAATTGATACTGTTGTGCGCCGACCTGGTGAACGAAGGCTTCCTGCGGCAATCGGCCATTTCGCCTGTGGACCGTTATTGCTCGCCGCAACGGCAGATGGCGATGATGCGGCTGTTGAGGCGGTTCATGGAGTTGGCGGAAAAGGCACTGAACGAAGGCATCGGTGTCGATCGTCTCATACAGTTACCGATTGCGCGGCGCCTGCAGCGCATGGGTGAAGATGTGCCCGAAGATCGCCCGCAACTATTCGAAGAGCTCGGGGCGCAACTGGAGTCCGACTTCGTCTCGTTGAAGGGAGCAGTCAGCCGTGCGAGCTGATCTCTCGGTGACAGGGGCCGCGACGCGCATCGAAGGTCCGCTGCTATTCTTGCGCCGCACGCTCAATGTGGGCCTGAACGAGGCGGTGGAAGTAATTGGCGGCGACGGCCGCCCCCGCCTGGGACGCATCAGTGCGCTCGATGAAGAATTCATGGTGATACAGGTCCTGGAATCTACCCAAGGACTCTCACCGAGCACGGCACGGGTGCGCTTCTTCGGCGAGCCGCTGCATTTTGCCTTAGGTCCCGAAGTCCTCGGGCGCATCTTTAACGGCGTCGGCCAGGTGATCGACGGGGGACCGCCAGTGGCCGCAGAGCGTCGCTTGCGTATCGAAGGCCTTGCCGTCAACCCGGTTGCGCGCGCGGATCCCCGCGATTTTATCGAAACCGGCATTTCAACCATTGATGTCATGAACAGCTTGGTGCGCGGCCAGAAGCTGCCAATATTTTCCGGCGGCGGCCTTCCGCATGATCGCATCGCTGTCGAGATCGCCCAGAACGCTCGGTTGCGCGGTGGCGCAGAGCTCACCTTTGCTATCGTGTTTGTCGGTATCGGCGTGCCCCACGATACGGCAGAGTCTTTTCGTCGAGCGATGGAGTCAAGCGGTGCGCTCGAACGCACTGTCATGTTTCTCAACCTCGCCAGCGACTCGAGTGTGCAGCGTTTGTTGACACCGCGCTTTGCGCTCACCGCCGCCGAGTACCTGGCGTTTTTTGTGGGCAAGCACGTATTGGTCGTCATGACTGACATGACCAACTACTCAGAGGCCTTGCGCGAGGTCTCGGCGAGTCACGGTGAAGTGCCAAGCCGCAAGGGTTACCCCGGCTACATGTACTCGGACCTGGCGAGCATCTACGAGCGCGCCGGCTGCATTACCGACATGCAGGGTACGCTTACGCAGTTACCGATTTTGACCATGCCGGCCGATGACATCAGTCACCCCATCCCCGACCTCACCGGCTATATCACCGAGGGGCAGATCGTGCTCGATCGCGATCTGGATAGGCGTGGTATCTACCCGCCGGTCAGAGTGTTGCCGAGCCTATCGCGCCTGATGAAAGATGGCACGGGCGAAGGCTACACGCATGGCGATCATCCGGCGCTGGCGAGCCAGCTCTATGCCGCCTACGCGCGCGCTGTGCAAGTGCGCGTGCTCGCGAGTGTGGTCGGCATGGAAGGCCTTCCCGATGTGGATCGCAAGTACCTTGCATTTGGCGATCTGTTTGAAGAGAAACTCGTGCAGCAAGCGGGCGCGCGACGCACACTCGAACAAAGTATGGAAGTGGGTTGGGAGATTCTAAAAGCACTACCAGTGAGCGAGCTTAGCCGGCTGAGCGACGCACAGATTGATAAATACGTCCGTGAGGCGTGAGGAGTTAGGCGTGAGGAGAAGAGCAGTCCTTGCTATGTGGCCTTGGTCTTTAGCGCCTCATTCCTCACCCCTCACCGAGTGAGCCATGCCTGACACACGCGATACAGTGCCGACGCGCGCAGCGGTGCTAGAACTTAAAGAAGAGCATCAAGTTGTCCGCGAAGGGTATAACTTTCTCGACGAGAAGAGGCTCTTGCTAGCCGCGGAGATTCTGCGTCAGCTGAAGCGCTATCAGCAAGCGATGAGCGAGTTGCAAACGGTGCACCAGCACGCGGTATTGGCATACCGCGATGCCGCCGCTCACCACGGTGTGCACGGTTTGCAGGTCTATCCCGCCACGAAGCTTGCCAATGCACAGGTGAAGGCCGCCGTGCAATCGTTTCTTGGTGTGCGCCTGGTGGAGAGCACACTCGAGTATCAAGCAACCGATGCATCTGGCAAAGCGATCAATCCATCTCCGGAGGCCCGGCGCTGTCGTCGTTCATTCTTGGAGCTGGTTGAACGCGCGGCGATGGCTGCCGGCATTTCCAGTAATCTGTTCCGGCTCATCGCCGAATACCGCCACACCGAACGCCGCGCGCGCGCTCTCGAAGACGTCATTTTGCCCGAAATTGAGGTGACGTTGGGTGATATGGAGACACATCTGGAAGAGACGGATCAGGAGGAAGCTATACGGGCCCGACTCAAGTACGGTGCTCGGGGGTGACGACAAGGCGTCGCGCATTACATAACTAACCTTGATCTGTATCAAGGTGCACGCGAGACAAGCTTGGTACAAGAAATATCCCGCGGCCTGGACTGTGGGATAAAAGGTTGGCGCCATTGCGTAGTGTGGCCGTGGCCTTCGCGGTGATACCAACCCGGAGGACAGAACGTGCGCATACGCGAGGGAGCGTTAACCCACGATGAGGAAGCCGGGTTTAGCAGACCGATACCGCGAGTATCTCACACCGCTGTAACAGTTCCCCTGGTGCACGCAGTGAGCTCGGATGCCCCTGCGGGCGTGCCGACTTATCTCAGCGAAACCTACACCTGGGCCTACCTGAATCCGCGCGCACTCGCTTTCTTCGACCGCCCCTGGGTGGTGTCGGCCATCCTTTTCGGCAACTACCGGCGTCTGCAGCGCGCGCTACTGCGCGAACTTGATCCGGGCATGCGAGTGCTGCAGGCCGCATGTGTCTATGGTGATTTTTCTAGGAATGTGGCGAAGCGAGTGGGTGCGCACGGCAAGCTCGACGTGATCGATGTCGCGGGACTGCAGGTCGCCAACTGCAAGCGCAAACTGAGAGACTTTCCCCACGCGTGTGCGTGGGTAGCCGATGCTGCGATGCCGCGCGCTGTCTTATACGACGCAGTGTGCTGTTTCTTCCTGCTACATGAGCTTCCCGATGGCTATAAACGCGCAGTCATCGACGCACTGTTGACGAGCGTACGTCCCGGCGGCAGCGTGGTCTTTATTGATTACCACAAGCCGCACTTTGCCAATCCGCTGAAGTTCGTGTTGCACCTAGTGTTCGACACGCTTGAACCTTATGCCAAGACTTTGTGGCATAGCGAAATCGCCGCACTGGCTAGCGCGCCAGAGGAATTTACATGGCGCAAGCACACCTTCTTCGGTGGAATGTACCAGAAGGTCGTCGCTCGCCGCCGCAGTGCCGATGATCTAACATGATGAACCGGACCGCGACGCTCACCGATCCCGCAGCACTCACGTCGCGCCAGGAGGCCCGTCGGCAGCTCTACTATGAGCTCATCAGCGGAACGAGTGGCCTCGCCCTAGCGGTTTTCATGTGGGGACACATGTTTCTCGTCGGTTCGATAGTGACGGGGGCGACGGGTTTCGATTGGGTGGCGAACTCGTTAGAAGATTACTACATTGCACAGCCTACCGTCTTCGCGGTCTTCGCGCTCTTCGTGATC
This sequence comes from Candidatus Muproteobacteria bacterium, assembly GCA_003251795.1. Lineage (GTDB taxonomy): Bacteria > Pseudomonadota > Gammaproteobacteria > Acidiferrobacterales > SPGG2 > SZUA-472. The sequence goes on along the minus strand of QKEI01000302.1, from coordinate 3,745 downwards.
CATGCGGCCATGGCGAGCCGCAAGATCCCCGCGCAGCTACGCGAGCGCCGACAGATGCGCGCACTCGCACATCAACTACGCAGCTACCCAGGCCCTGCAACGCAGGCGGCGAACGATCTCCGTTTACAACCACACCTGGAGTCACTGTTGTGGATCTGGCAGGTGCGCACCGGTATGGTCATATTGGTGTTGGGCAGCTTTCATGTCGTGCTGCTGACGCTCGATGTGCTTACCCCCTTGTTTGGCACGCGTACTGGCATTGAAGCCGCCTCTACTTTCGCGCGGGTGCAAGGCGGGCTCTGGCCGCTGTACGCGATCTTGCTGCTCTGTGTTGAGTTTCATGCAAGCGTCGGCCTTTATCGCTTGGCGGTGAAATGGGGCGCGGGTGCGCACCTGTCGCGCGCGACGCTCGCGCGCCTGGAGCGCATCATGCTGTTCGTTTTTCTCGGGCTCGGACTGGTGGCGTTGCTGGTGTTGGCTGGGTGGCTCGATCCGCCGTTGGCGTTCCTACTGCAGAGCTAGATTGTGAATCCATTAGTGACCACGGATGTGTTAGTCATTGGCGGCGGTCTTGCTGGGGAGCGCTGTGCCATCGAAGTGGCCGCTAAGGGACACGATGTCATGTTGCTCTCGCTCGTTCCGCCACGCCGCAGCCATAGCTGTGCGGCACAAGGCGGGATGCAGGCGGCGCTTGCCAACTGTGCCAAGGCCGAAGGCGACAATCCGAACGTGCATTTTCTCGATACGGTGCGCGGCTCGGACTGGGGGGCCGATCAAGAGGTGGTGCGGATCTTTGTCGATCAGGCACCGAGCGCCGTGAGAGAACTGGCGCATTTCGGCGTGCCGTGGACACGGGTGCGTCCCGGCAAGAACAGTTACTTCATCAAAGGACAGCGCGTGGAGATTGAAGAGCCGGAAAACAAAGCCGGCTTGATCATGCACCGTGACTTTGGAGGTACGGCCAAATGGCGTGCCTGCTATGCGGCCGCGGGTACCGGGCACGCCGTGCTCTACGCCGTGGATAGTGAAGTCGTACGGCTCGGCATCACGGTACGGGATCGCACCGAGGCTCTTGCGCTCATCCACGAGGGCGGCCGTTGCTGGGGCGCGGTGGTGCGCTGCCTGCGCAGCGGCCGACTCGCCGCCGTGCTGGCGAAGGCTACGGTCATTGCCACCGGCGGTTACGGTCGTATCTACGGTCAGTACACGACCAATGCCGTCATCAACGAAGGCACTGGTGCGGCGATCGCGCTTGATACGGGTGTCGTGCCGCTGGCGAACATGGAAGCGGTGCAGTTTCATCCGACCGGGCTCATGCCGAGCGGTATCCTCGTCACGGAAGGCTGTCGCGGGGACGGTGGCTATTTGCTCGATAAGGACCTGCACCGCTTCATGATTGATATGGAGCCGCAGAAGCAAGAGCTTGCCAGCCGCGACGTGGTGTGCCGTCACATGATGCAGCGTATGCGCGAGGGCAAGGGGGTGGAAACGTCGTATGGACCGCACCTGTGGCTCGACCTGCGCCATCTCGGCGAGCAGCACATTACCACCAAGCTGCGCGAGGTCCATGAGATCTGCCTCGATTTCCTCGGCCTCAATCCTGTGCGTGATCTGATTCCGGTACGTCCGACTCAGCACTACTCCATGGGTGGCATCAGGGTGAACAAAGACGGTCACGCCTATGGCATGAAGGGTTTGTTCGCGGTGGGTGAAGCCAGTTGTTGGGATATGCATGGTTTCAACCGGCTCGGCGGCAACAGTCTGGCGGAGACGATTGTTGCCGGGCGCATTATCGGCGGCCGTGTTACACAGTTCGTGGGCGAAAACAGCTTGAGCGTAAGCACATCGCTTGCGGCGCGCTCGCTCGCCCAGGCTGGACAGCATATCCAGGGTTGGTTGGAACGTGCCGGCTCCGGACCGAGTGTCTATGCGATCCGTGACGCGATTGCCGAGACCATGATCGCGAAGGTCGGTATCTTCCGCACTGGCAGCGAGCTGGAGCAGGCGGTCGATGAGCTGTACACGCAACTGCAGCTCGTGGACCGAGCCGTACTGCGCTCCAAGGTGCCGGGGATGAATCCGGAACTGACATTCGCCTTGCGGCTACGAGGTTTCGCCAGACTGGCTCTAGTTACTGCACTCGGTGCGCTCGAACGTACCGAGAGCCGCGGCGCCCATTATCGTAGCGACCATCCGGCACGTGATGATGCGCATTGGTTAAGGCGTACGCTAGCCCGTTGGCCACAAGGTGTGACTAAGCCCATGTTGAGCTACGAGCCGGTAGGCTTGATCGATTTGCCACCCGGTCACCGGGGCTACGGCAAGGCTGAGTCCATCGATATGAAGGAATCCATTGAGGATTACAACGCGACCGTTGATGCGGCGTGGCGCCGCGAGGGAGCGCAGGAGACAATCGAATCGCTCGGTGCCCGCATGCATTGGGGTGCGTGGCGCGAGACGCAACAACCGCCGCAACACAAGCGAGCTTCATGAACAAGGATAGCCAAAAAGCCGGGCGCCGCCTGCGTTTCGAAATCTTCCGCTACAACCCGGAGGATTCGATGTCGCGTCCTCACCTCGATACATTTGAGCTGGTGGAGACGCCGTACATGACGTTGTTTCTCGCTTTGCATCGTCTTCGCGAGGAGCAGGACCCGAGCCTGCAATTCGATTTCGCCTGCCGTTCGGCTGTTTGCGGCTCGTGCGGGATGCTAGTCAATGGTCGCCCGCGTCTCGCGTGTCGCACCCTGACAAGGGACATTGCGCAGACCATCCGCCTCCATCCTCTACCGGTCTTCAAGTTGATCGGTGACTTGTCGGTGGACACCGGCACGTGGTTTCGGGCCATGGCCGACCGTGTCGAGTCGTGGATACATGCCAAGCTCCCGTTCGATCCCACGGCACAGGAAGCGCGTATGGACGATGACCTCGCTGCCGCGATCTACGAGGGCGAACGCTGCATTGAATGTGGCTGCTGCGTGGCGGCATGCGGTGTGGCGAACGTGCGTCCCAATTTTGTCGGGCCGGCTGGCATGAATCGCATTGCTGCTGGCATGAATCGCATTGCTCGCTTCATGCTCGACCCGCGCGATGAGCGTTCCGGCGATGAGTGGTTTGACGTGGTTTCGAGCGATGACGGCGTCTTCGGTTGCCTGGGCCTGATGGCATGTCATGACATTTGCCCGAAGAGCTTGCCGCTGCTCGAGGTGTATGCCTTTCTGCGGCGTAAGATGCTCGCCGCGGCTCTCGCGCCACGGTCACGCGCACAGCTATGAATCTTCACCGCAGAGAGCGCAGAGCGCGCGGAGAGCCCAAAAAGAACACTAAAATATTTCTGCGATCTCTGCGTTCTCCGTGGTGCAAGCTCTTTCTGTATGCCATCGTCGCGCTGTTAAGCGTCGCTCCCGGTGCGGCGCTCGCGGCACATGCCCCCAATGCCTCGCATGCTGATCCCATAGCACCCGTCATTCTTGGGGTAACGGGTATTCTCTTTTTCGCCGTGCTCGGCCGCTTCGGTGCCCGCAAGCTCGGGCAACCGGCGGTGCTGGGTGAGCTGGTCATGGGGTTGGTGCTCGGCAATCTGGGGTATGTGCTGGGCCTTGAGCTGATTCAGGTGCTGCGCGAAGGACCCGCCATCTTTGCCATGGTCGGCCTCGACCTGGCCGGGGAGCCTTTGCGAGCAGCCGCCGACACGGTGCTCGGTCCTGAAGCGGCGGGCAACGTGTTGCGGATCTTCCAGGGACCG